>NZ_JASJXA010000017.1:0-95785 GCF_035018905.1 Glaciimonas sp. Gout2
TCAGGATGTCTACTCACTGCGTTGTGCACCGCAAGTGTACGGACCGGTGTTCGATGCGCTCGATTACATCGATAACATCGTCGACAAGGAAATCAATTCGGCCACCGATAATCCCTTGATATTCGGCAAAGAAGGTGGCGGCTTTGAAATCATTTCCGGCGGCAATTTCCATGGCCAATATCTGGCGCAGGCGATGGATTTGATGGCGATGGTGATGACGGATTTGGGTAGTATTTGCGAACGTCGCGTCGCTCGCCTGATCGATCCGACCTTGTCATGGGGCTTGCCGCGCAATCTGATGAGCGGCGTGCGTGGCGTTAATACCGGCTATCCGGTGGTGCAATGCTCGTTGAGTTCGCTGGTGATGGAAAACCGTACGCTGTGTATGCCCGGCAGCGTTGACAGTATTCCGGCCAAAGGCAATAGCGAAGATCACGTTTCCAATTCAACCTGGTGTGCCCGCAAGGCCGCCACAGTCGTGGCAAACACGCAATATATTATCGGCGTTGAAATGTTGCTAGCCGCACAAGCCCTGACGATGACCGAAACGTTGCTTCCAGACTTTGTATTGGGCCAAGGCACGCAAGCCGCCTACGAGGAAATCCGCCGCCAGATTCCGGCCTGCCTGGACGGTGACCGCTGGTTCCATGACGATATTCTGATGGCGCAGTCGTTTGTGGTCACCGGATCGGTACGTAATGCCGTGGTGGAGAAAATTGGGGCGTTTGTGTAGCTACCCAAGCAAGAAAATCGTTACCGCATGGCGTTTTACAACGCTGTGCGATAACGATTTTTTACTTTGTTGCTATCTAAAAATTCTGCGATCAGAAGCGATGGCGGATATTTCTGACCACGAGCGAAAGGGCTCGGCTATTTAAATGCCCTGTAAAAGTGGCCTTCAGAAGGGGTGTGTAGCGCGCCAGTGATTGGCGATGTCAATGCGGCGTGTGATCCAGACCTTGTCGTGGGATTGCACATAATCTAAAAAACGTTCCAGCGCTGCAGCCCGAGCCGGGCGCCCAACCATGCGGCAATGCAAACCGATTGATAGCATTTTGGGCTGGTTTAATCCTTCAGGATCGCCTTCTCTATAGAGAACGTCGAACGCGTCCTTCAGATAGTCAAAAAATTGCGTTCCGGAATTAAAACCTTGAGCGGCAGCAAAACGCATGTCGTTGGTATCCAACGTATAAGGAATGATGAGCTGAGGTTTTGTCGTCGCTTCGCCAGCATGGCCGCCGATGGTAACTTGCTCCCAAAAGGGCAGATCATCGCCATAGTTGTCTGAGTCATAGCTAAAACCGCCATGTTCCATGACCAATCTACGGGTATTGGGTGAGTCGCGTCCGGTATACCATCCCAGCGGTGCTTCGCCGGTCAACTGTTTGATGATGATGACTGCTTCGGCTATATGGGCACGTTCAGTGACTTCATCCATATTTTGATAGCTGATCCAGCGTAGGCCGTGACAGGCTATTTCATGGCCAAGTTCCTGAAAAGCGGCGGTTGCCTCCAGATTGCGTTGTAACGCGCGCGCGACACCAAAGATTGTCAGTGGTAACTTACGCTCCTCAAATAACCGTAGCAAACGCCATAATCCGGCGCGGGAACCGTATTCATACAACGATTCCATACTCATGTGGCGCGCCGGAAAGCTTTGAGCGCCAATGATTTCCGAGAGGAACGCTTCCGATCCTGCGTCGCCGTCCAGTACGCAATTTTCGCTGCCCTCTTCATAGTTGAGAACAAATTGCAAAGCGACGCGGGCTTGACCGGGCCATTGCGGGTGTGGGGGAGTGCGACCATAGCCGGTCAGATCACGAGGATAATTATTAGGCATACTCATAGCGTTTTTTTGTAAATATCTTTTATTAGGTGGCCTGTAATAACCTGGACGAATTTTTTTTACACTTCTATTGCACGCGCCCGTCAATTGTTGCACGGCGGTCCCATTGCTCGTTAGCGATGGAAGACAATATTTTGAATTATGTGGCCTGATGTCATGATTAATATATGCGGGATAGTATATTGACCTTCATCCTGCGGTATATCATTTAATCTGAATTTATATTTCGTCGTCGACCTAAGGAAAAATAATGGGGAAGTTGAGCACGCATGTTTTGGACATTACACAGGGAAAGCCCGGCGCAGGAGTCAGCATTGCGTTGTATTTCGTAAACGATAATGATAAAACACTGTTGAAAAATGTCGTCACGAATACCGATGGCCGCTGCGATGTGCCGTTGTTGCAGGGTGAAGAAATGCAAGTTGGACAATATGAGTTAATTTTTTCAGCAGGTGATTACTTTGCCGCCCAAGGAGTGACTGTGCCGACTCCACGCTTTGTTGATCGTGTCACGTTGGCATTCGGGATTGCGAATCCTGATGAGAATTATCACGTACCGTTGGTGGTGTCGCCGTGGTCCTACTCAACTTATCGTGGTAGTTGATTGAATTGACCATGTATGCCTGATATTTGGGCGTACATGGTATTGAATCAGGCCTTTCATCGATATCAATTCCGCTTTCTCTGCCTGCTATGTTAGCTCAGGCGGGTGGTCACCAATGCTAATAACCAATAACATCTGCAATTCAACAACCCTCTTACAAAAGCTTGTGTTAAACTCTGCGCAATATCTTTTGGAAAAATAGTCCCGCAGGTTTTAAAATTGCCGACTACCCGAAAGAAAAGAGTAGACTGATGCAAGGCAAGCGATGATCTCGCCTCACCATCAAGTTTCTAGTCCCGCCCAATTCTGTACCTCCTCTAACGGGCGCCGGACGGCAGTATCAACGAGTTTCGATTTGATCAGGACGCAGACGGCACATTGCCGTCTTTGAGCCTACATTCTGCACATTTATTAACAAATTTAACGAATACACGTCGTACATGGATATTGTTGAGGCCAAGAAAGTCCTCGAGACAGCGCTACTCTGTGCCCATGAGCCCTTGTCAATTAATGACTTGAAGAAGCTCTATGTGGTGCATGACGACGTTGACGGTGAAGTCGATGCAAACACGATCAAATTGATGCTGGAAGAACTGCGCACAGATTGGTCGGACAAAGGTATTGAAGTAGTTTCACTGTCAACCGGTTGGCGTTTTCAAAGCCGACCAGAGATGAAGATTTATCTGGAGCGTATGAATCCGGAGAAGCCACCCAAATACTCACGTGCTGCCCTTGAAACCCTAGCTATTATTGCCTATCGTCAGCCAGTGACGCGTGGCGATATTGAAGAGATTCGCGGAGTGACGGTAAATTCTCAGACTGTGAAAATGCTCGAAGAGCGTGGTTGGATTGAGCCAATCGGTTACCGTGATGTACCGGGCCGCCCCGGCTTATTTGCCACGACTAAACAGTTTTTGGATGATCTGGGGCTGACATCCCTGGATCAATTGCCGCCTTTGCAACAAGTCGCTAAAAATGATATGCAGGAAGGCACTTTGCTGGAACTGCAGGCATTAGAAGCGGATCTTGAAGCAAATCTGGCAGCAAACCGCGATGCACCGGTGCGTGCTGAAACCGTTGAATCAGTTAGTAACAGCGCGCCTGGGAGCGTGGTCGAATCTGCGGAAGTTAAGGGCGACCAAGACAACTTTTCGCATGATCTAGTGAACGATATTGAGCAGAACAGCATCTCAACAGCACTGATTGATCCGATCGAGGCGTCTGGCAACCACATTGCGGCAGTCATAGAAATACAAGAAGCAACTCCTAAACATGCGGCAGAAGCGGGCGTTACGGAAGTTATCTCAGATGAACTCGCACATATACAGCCGGCTGAATTATCAGTTGCACCTAATGAAGTTTTTACCAACGACCCAACGCCTGAGTCAGCTGATGATGTCAAGCCCGGTCCGTACAACGACGATCTAAATAATGAATCCACCTAGTTCCAATGATGCGCCGATGAACGACGCTACCGCTACCACCCCCGAGTCGAAGCCGGCTAAAAAGCCGAGAGCGCGCAAAGTGGCGCCCATTGAGGCACCATCGACGGTGGAGGTAACCGCTAAATCAACAGCCGCGAAACCGGCCATCAAGAAAACTTCCGCTGCGAAAGCAGCGAGCCCGAAGGCAAAGGTTGTGGCCGCGGTTGCCGAGCCAGTCGCTGCCAAGCCAGTTGCCAGAAAAACTGCAGCGGCAAAGACGGTTGCTGCGGTTGCTGCGCCTATATCGCCAAAGCCAGTTGCTGCGAAAACCAAAGTCGCCAAGCCGATTGCCGTTAAAGCCGCCGTTAAAGCTGCCGTTGTAGCTGCTGTAGAGCCAGCAAAAGCGCCAACCAAGCCGGTTGTGGCAAAGAGCACTGTTGCCGAGGCAGTCGTTGTTAAACCAGTGATTGCTAAACCTCCCGCACAGCCTCCTGTGGCAAAAAACGTAGTTGAAGTGGCTCCTGAAGTGGCTCTAGTTAAGCGCGCACCTCGCAAGAAGCCGGCGCCAAAAGAACTCGTCATTGAAGTCGCTCCAGAAACCTTTACGGTCGCAAAACGACCGCGCAAGCCAACTCCACAGAAGCCGGCGTTCATCATTGAGGCAATAGCCTCAGCGCCATCGATAAATAGTGTGACTGTAAGTGCGTCGGCGGCGTTTGTACCAGTTGCTTCACCACTGGATGTTAATCCTACTGACAAGCCACCCCGACGTGGTGTGCGTGGACCGCGTGCTCTGCGTAGTAATCGTGCCGCACGTGCACAAGAACTGGCTGCTCAAACGCCTGCGGTACCTTACTCAAAGCCGACACCAGCGCCTGAAGGCTCTGAGTTTTCAGAGGCTTCCGAGCCAAACGGAAATCGTGAACTGCCCGCGAACGCTACGAATTCGCCACGTGGTGAACGTAATTCAGACCGCAATCCGCGTGCCGGTGGTCGCAACGAAGGCCGCACGCCTGGTCGCGACGGCCGTAACGGTAATAGCCTCAATAGTACAAACTCACGTGATCGCCAGCAAGCTAAGAAGCCACACAATCAGCCGGGTCGTCCAGGTCAAAAAGGGCCGCAAGGCGCTCCGCGTGTCGCTGATGCGGATGAAGTGTTTTCGTTTGTTACATCGGAAGATTTCGATGATTTGGTGACCGAAGATGAGGCCGGTGAACGTGCTGGTCGCAATGCCCCTCAAAAAAATGTGCGTCGTGATCTCACTGCTGAAGACGATGCGCCGAAGCTTCACAAAGTTCTGGCTGACGTAGGTTTGGGTTCGCGTCGCGATATGGAAGAGTTGATTATCGCTGGCCGCGTTTCGGTCAACGGCGAACCTGCCCATATCGGGCAGCGTATCTTGCCAACTGATCAAGTACGTATTAATGGTAAGTTGTTACAACGTAAAGTTTCAAAACGTCCACCCCGGGTTTTGGTCTATCACAAGCCATCAGGTGAAATCGTCAGTCATAACGATCCAGACGGGCGCCCATCGGTATTTGATCGCTTGCCCAACATGAAGGCCGCCAAATGGCTGGCTGTTGGTCGACTCGATTTCAATACTGAAGGATTATTGCTATTCACGACTTCCGGCGATTTAGCCAATAAATTGATGCATCCACGCTACAACATTGACCGGGAGTACGCAGTACGTACGCTTGGTGAGTTAGAGCAAGGTATGCGCCAGAAATTACTGGCAGGCGTTCAGCTCGACGACGGTACAGCGCAGTTTTCGAAGATTGCTGATGGCGGCGGCGAAGGAATCAACAAATGGTATCGCGTGACGATCGGCGAAGGCCGTAACCGCGAAGTACGTCGGATGTTCGAAGCAATTGGTTTAACTGTTTCCCGCCTGATTCGTACCCGTTACGGCGCGATGACATTGCCGCGTGGTTTAAAACGCGGTCGATGGGAAGAGCTGGACGAAAATGCTGTGCGAGCGATGATGGCCGCTAACGGCTTGGAAAAAATAGCCGCACCGGGCGCTGGCAATAAGGGGCGCGACGACGCAAGAGAGCGTGATCGTGAGCCAAACGGGAACCGTGCCAGTAGCAGCTATCCGACTAATCCAGGCCAAGGCCCAGGATTTAACCGCGCCCCAAGTCAAGGTCAAGGTTACGGACAACCGCGCCAAAATCAGGGTCGTGGTCCAAATCAAGGTCAGGGCGGTCAGAGTGGACAAGGCTCTGGCCAAGGTGGACGTCCTCCGCAAGGTCAGCGTAGTCGCCAGCCGGATCCAATGCAAACGGCATTAGGTTTTCCAGACGCAGGACAGAGACGCAACAACAACTCACGTCCTGCCCGTCCTCCTGGTGGCAGAACGCCGGGTGCGGATTATCAAGGTGTACCCGGTTCGCCGCGTCGCCGTCCGCGGTAAGCACTTATCCCGCTAGCGTGCGATGAGCGCCTGGTGGGATGTTTTTCGTTAAGTGCAAGTGAGAAAGTCAGACCAAAATCCGAATCGTTGAAAGTTTCGATTTGACAACGGTTGAAACGATGTAAAAATATGGGTTAGCAACAAAAGACGGTTTCCACATTGCGGGAACCGTGCTAATCGCTTATAATTTATAGGTTAACAAAAGTCTTTTCGCATATTAGCGCGAAAGGCTGCATCAAATAACAAGAAATAAGAAGATGGGCTGATGCCCATTTTTTTTTTGCTAAACATTTGTGCATGGGTTTAATTTGATGGTATGCGTAGCTATTTAATGGAGAGTCGCCTTGCAGTTGCTGGAACTGATTGAAAAAACCGTTGTAGGCATGGACTACGAGTTGGTAGAGCTTGAAAAGGCCGCAGGTGGTTTACTGCGCGTGTTCATCGACATTACGCCCGAAAACGCCGAGCAAGGTGCGATCACGGTCGAAGACTGTGAAAAAGTAACGCATCAATTGCTGCACGTGTTGACAGTTGAAAATATTGTCTACGAGCGGCTTGAAGTGTCTTCGCCAGGCTTGGATCGTCCGTTAAAAAAATATTCCGACTATCTCCGTTTCGCTGGCAAAGAAGTGATCATCAAGTTGTGTTTGCCGATGCCCGGCGCTGCACATCGGAAGACATTTCAAGGTATTTTGCAGATACCGGATGGCGATAATCTAAAACTCGAATTTGAAGCAAACGATGGGTCGTCAGCGGTGCTGGATTTTACGCTCGCTGATGTCGACAAGGCACGCTTGGTGCCGCAGGTGAATTTTAGGAGTCGCAAAGCATGAGTCGCGAAATTTTATTGTTGGTCGATGCGCTCGCGCATGAAAAAAACGTCGACCGAGACGTGGTGTTCGGCGCGCTCGAGCATGCACTTGGTCAGGCGACTAAAAAGCGTTACGAAGGTGACGTGGATATTCGTGTGTCGATTGATCGCGAAACCGGTGAATTTGAGTCATTCCGTCGTTGGCACGTCGTGCCGGATGAAGCAGGTTTGCAATTGCCCGATCAGGAAATTTTGCTGTTCGAAGCAAAAGAGCAAATCGAAGACGTAGAAGTCGATGACCATATTGAAGAGCCGATTGAATCGGTTGATTTTGGCCGTCGTTTCGCACAGGATACCAAGCAAGTTGTTTTGCAGCGCATACGTGACGCCGAGCGTGAGCAAATTCTTGCCGACTTTCTGGAGCGCGGAGATTCTTTAGTCACTGGCACCATCAAGCGCATGGAGCGTGGCGATGCAATTGTTGAATCGGGCAAGATTGAAGCGCGTCTGCCACGTGATCAGACAATTCCTAAGGAAAACCTGCGTATCGGTGATCGTGTCCGTGCTTTCATTTTGCGGATTGATCGCAATGCACGCGGCCCGCAAGTGATTCTTTCACGTACCGCGCCGGATTTCATTAAAAAATTGTTCGAACTTGAAGTGCCTGAGATCGAGCAAGGTTCTCTCGAAGTTAAGTCGGCTGCACGCGATCCCGGCGTTCGCGCCAAGATTGCTGTTTATACAAGCGATAGCCGGATTGATCCAATCGGTACCTGTGTTGGTATGCGTGGTTCACGCGTACAAGCCGTCACTGGTGAACTCGGTGGCGAGCGTGTCGATATTGTGTTGTGGTCTGAAGATCCTGCGCAATTCGTCATTGGCGCACTGGCTCCGGCTAACGTCTCGTCGATCGTGGTAGATGAAGAAAAACACGCGATGGACGTTGTTGTTGACGCAGAAAATCTCGCTATCGCAATTGGTCGCGGTGGTCAGAATGTGCGGCTGGCAGCAGAGTTGACTGGTTGGCAGATTAACATTATGACTGCTGAAGAGTCAGCGGATAAGTCGGCTGTTGAAACCGCAGCAGTCCGTGCGCTCTTCATGGAAAAGCTTGATGTCGATCAGGAAGTTGCTGACATTCTGGTGGAAGAGGGTTTTGCCAGCCTTGAAGAAATCGCTTATGTGCCGATTACCGAAATGCTGGAAATCGAATCGTTTGACGAAGAAACTGTCAATGAATTGCGTAACCGTGCGCGCGATGCATTGGTGACCGAAGCGATTGCCTCGGAAGAAGGCCTGGAAGGCATGGAAGATGCGCTGGCCAATTTTGATGGCATGGACCGTGTTGTTGCTGGTAAGTTGGGCTTGGCAGGTATCAAGACTCTGGCTGGCTTCACTGGTCTTGCGTATGACGAATTTGGCGCGATTTTGGCTCTGCCTACTGACCGTGCCCGTCAATTGATTAAAGAAGAATTTAAAGATGTGACCGACGATGAGATGAAACTTATCGATGCCAAGTATGATGATCGTGCTAAAGCCTTACAGGCTAAAGCATGGAATACCGCGGAAGCCAAGTGATCCGCGAGGTTCCAATGTCGTCTACCGCGCCACATAGAAAAGAGGACTGAATGGCGAGTAACAATGTAGCCCAATTTGCCACCGAGCTAAAGATGCCTGCAGATTTGTTGTTGACGCAGTTGCGTTCAGCAGGTGTCTCTAAAGATTCGACTGATGATTCCTTGTCAAAAGAAGACAAGGATCGTTTGTTGGAACATCTGCGCCGTTCGCACGGCGCAGTGACCGTTGGCGAGAAAAAGAAAATAACGCTGACCCGCAAGGAAACCACAGAAATCAAGCAGGCTGATGCGACAGGAAAATCGCGCACCATCCAGGTTGAGGTCCGTAAGAAGCGTACTTTCGTTCAGCGCGATGACCCTGCGGCGGAAACGCCTGAGGTTTCAGCTGAGCCTGTTGCCGCAGTGGTTGATGAAGCAGAACTGGCGCGTCGTGCAGACGAAGCGCGTCGGCATGCTGAATTAATGGCGCGTCAAGAAGTAGAGCTGCGTGAAAAGCAGGAGCATTTGGCAAAACTCGAAGCCGAGAAAGAAGCCCAGGCAAAAGCTGCGCAAAAAGCCGAAAGTGATGCAAAAAAGATCGAAAGCGAAGCCAAAAAGGCTGAGATAGACGCCAAAAAAGCTGCTGTTGCGGCTGCGCCTGTTGCTGCATCTTCTACACCGACTCCGGCGCCAGTGAAAACTGCTGACGATGCTGAGATGGAAGAAAAGAAGCGCTTAGCTGCTGAAGACGCGAAGAAGAAAGTGGCGGAAGCCGCGAAGGAAGCTGCAGAAAAATCGGCTGCAACTGAGCGCGCCCGTAAAGCGGTGCAAGATGAAGTTGCGCAGATCAAGGCGATGATGAATGCGCCGCGTCGCGTCATCAAGGCTCCTGAACCTGTCGCTCCTCCAGTTGTTGTCAAAGCTGCACCAGCTGGAACGCTACACAAGCCTGCGGATAAGAAACCAAGCGAGAAAAAAGACGACAAGAAAGTTGTTGTCGACAAGAAATCGATTAAGTCTGCAAATGTTTCCTCGACTTGGTCTGACGACGCGAAAAAACGCGGCGCTGGTATCAAGACGCGTGGTAACACTGGCGGCGGTCGCGATGGTTGGCGCAGTGGTGGTAAGGGACGTCGTAATTCACATAGTGATGATCACGAAACGAACTTCCAGGTGCCGACTGAAGCGGTGGTGAAGGACGTTTATGTTCCTGAAACCATTACCGTTGCTGAGCTGGCCCACAAAATGGCAGTGAAAGCATCGGAAGTCATTAAGCATCTGATGAAGCTTGGTCAAATGGTCACCATTAACCAAGTGCTGGATCAGGAAACTTCCATGATTTTAGTGGAAGAAATGGGCCATACGGCACATGCAGCCAAAGAAGACGATCCAGAAGCATTGCTGGTGGATGGTGAAGAGCAGGCAGATGCAGAACTGGTGTCTCGTGCCCCAGTCGTGACTGTCATGGGTCACGTTGACCATGGTAAAACTTCGCTGTTGGATTACATTCGTCGTTCTAAAGTGGCATCTGGCGAAGCCGGTGGAATTACGCAACATATCGGTGCGTACCACGTTGAGACGCCAGGCGGTATGATTACCTTCCTGGATACGCCAGGCCATGAAGCATTTACGGCCATGCGTGCACGTGGTGCAAAAGCAACCGATATCGTGATTCTGGTAGTTGCTGGTGACGATGGCGTGATGCCGCAAACGAAAGAGGCGATTGCCCATGCGAAAGCAGCTGGCGTGCCGCTCGTCGTAGCCGTTACCAAGATTGATAAGCCAGGTGCCAATATGGATCGGGTCAAGCAAGAACTGATCGCCGAACAAGTTGTGCCTGAAGAATACGGCGGAGACGCGCCTTTTGTTGGCGTTTCAGCTAAGACCGGTGAAGGTATTGAAGCCTTGCTGGAACAGGTTCTGCTACAGGCAGAAGTGTTGGAACTGAAAGCACCGATCACCACAGCAGCACGTGGTCTGGTGGTTGAGGCACGACTCGATAAAGGTCGCGGTCCAGTGGCAACTATTTTGGTTCAGTCCGGTACATTGAAACGTGGTGACGTAGTTCTGGCTGGTTCAGCCTACGGACGTGTTCGCGCCATGCTAGACGAAAACGGTAAAGCAATTAGCGAAGCGGGTCCTTCGATTCCTGTCGAAATTCAGGGTTTAACCGAAGTGCCGGTTGCGGGTGAAGAAGTGATGGTCATGGTCGATGAACGCAAAGCGCGTGAAATCGGTCTGTTCCGTCAAGGTAAATTCCGCGACGTTAAGTTGGCTAAGCAACAAGCTGCCAAGCTGGAAAACATGTTCGATCAGATGGCCGAAGGCGAAGTCAAGAATCTGCCGATGATCATCAAGACCGACGTTCAGGGTTCGCAAGAGGCGTTGGTGCAGTCCTTGCAAAAACTGTCGACCAGCGAAGTACGGGTTCAGGTTGTACACGCTGCAGTGGGTGGTATCACCGAGTCCGATGTCAACTTGGCGTTGGCTTCGAAAGCAGTCATCATTGGCTTTAACGTCCGTGCTGATGCACAGGCGCGCAAGATGGCAGAAGCCAATGGCGTTGATCTACGTTACTACAACATCATTTATGACGCTGTAGATGAGATCAAAGCGGCGATGTCTGGCATGTTGTCGCCAGAGAAGCGTGAGCAATCATTGGGTCTGGTCGAAATTCGCCAGGTTCTGTTGGTCAGCAAAGTTGGCGCAATTGCGGGTTGCTATGTACTCGAAGGCTTGGTCAAGCGTGGCGCATCAGTACGATTGTTGCGCGACAGCGTGGTCTTGTGGACCGGGGAACTGGATTCACTGAAGCGCTTCAAAGACGATGTTAAAGAAGTCAAGTTTGGCTTTGAGTGTGGTCTGACTCTGAAGAACTTTAACGATATCAAAGAAGGCGATCAACTCGAAATCTTTGAAGTCGAAGAAATTGCACGGACGCTGTAACTTTAAGCGTCAGGTACAGATGCAGCATGCACATGAAAGTGTGCATGCATTAGCATAAATGATTTAAATCAGGGAAATCGGGCTTCGTGCCCGATTTCCTTTTGGTGTATTCTGGAAGTTAAACAGTTTTAAAGTAGTCCATCAGTGAAAGCTACGGCTAAGTAAAGAGATATGGCTAAACATAGTAAATCCATCCCCGGACGCGGATTGCGGGTCGCCGACCAGATTCAACGCGATTTGTCGGAAATCATCGTGTTCGAATTAAAAGATCCGCGTGTCGGAATGATCACCATCACTGAAGTGCAAGTGACGGCTGATTACGCGCATGCGAAAGTCTTTTTCACCATGCTGAATGATGATCCTGAAGCAATTCGCCTGACGGTGGCTGGCTTGACGCAAGCGGCTGGATTCCTGCGGAATCAACTAGGTCGACGGTTGACAATTCATACATTGCCGGCATTACATTTTCACCACGATAATTCGACTGCACGCGGTGCCCAAATGTCACAGCTGATCGCATTGGCGAACGCAACACGGGCTAAGGATGACGGCGAAGACTGAGGTCCTTCCAAGGATTTCTCTTTACTGTCAGCTCTGTTCGTAACAAGGATTTAGTGATGCTAGGCTTAATATAGGTTTAATAGCTTATGCATATTTGATGAGACAAGGTTTTTAAGCGCCGACTCAGGTGTGAGCGCGCACTTCAAACCGCGATATTGTTACTCATTAAGCAATCCTAACTAAATAAGTATTACCACCTTCAAAGTACATTCCCTTATGGCGTCAACCTCGCCCAAAAGAATTCGCGTGCCTCTCAATGGCGTTTTGTTGCTTGATAAAGCAGTAGGATGGTCAAGCAACGATGCGCTGATCAAAGCCAAGCGGTTAATGAATGCGACAAAAGCAGGTCATACCGGCACGCTTGATCCATTTGCGACTGGCGTTTTGCCATTGTGTTTTGGCGAAGCGACAAAGTTTGCTCAAGACCTGTTGGATGCTGACAAGACATACGAAGCCGTGATCCATCTGGGCTTGACGACCGCCACCGGGGACACCGAAGGCGATGTATTAGAGACCCGCGATGTGGAGGTGACGCGTGAGAAAATTGATGCCGCGCTGGCACAATTTCGCGGCGATATCAAACAAGTTCCACCGATGTATTCAGCGCTTAAGCGCGATGGAAAACCGTTATACGAATACGCCCGCGCCGGTATTACATTAGAGCGTGAAGCGCGTGACGTAACGATCCATCTACTTGAGTTTATCGATTATCAAGCGCCATATTTGAGTGTCCGTGTGGTCTGCAGCAAAGGTACTTATATTCGCGTTTTAGGCGAAGAAATTGGTGCCGTTCTGGGTTGCGGTGCGCATTTAAACGCATTGCGACGGACACAAGTTGGGCATTTAACATTGTCGGGTTGCCTTACTTTGGAGACGTTGACTGCAATACCCGAGGATGAGCGGGCGGCATTGCTGGCTTCCGTGGATAGTCTTTTACTGACATTTCCAGAGGTGGTATTGACCGAGCCATTGGCGCAGCGGTTTTTGCAAGGGCAACGTCTGACGCTGGATAAAGAAGGCGTTTTGCCTCCAGCGCAAATAGGGCGCGTACGGGTTTATCGCGAGTACGCGCATACTGCGGAAATAACCGATGGGACGTTGCGGCAATTGTTAGGTACTGCGCAATTTCACGACTACGGTGTACTGGCGCCAGAGCGATTGGTGTCGACAGCATTACCAAAATAGTCATCTTTAAATTGTGGTCTGGTTTTATAGACATTGTATTTCTGAAAAAATAAAGCAAAACTACACATCCCAACCCTTTGAAATCAGAAGGCTTTTGGTGGTTTTGCACTGCATCATGTTATAATACTGGGTCTCCCGAATTCCGTTGCATTTTCCAGGCCTCTCAGGGTTTGTACTGCGCGGGCTTTTACCGCGCACTTGCTGCGTTAATTACCGAATTCCTTACTGAATTCCTCTATATCCATAACAATATGTCAAACACAAAACGCGCTATCCGCAACATTGCCATTATTGCTCACGTCGATCATGGTAAAACCACGTTGGTTGACCAACTTTTGCGTCAATCCGGTACTTTCCGCGACAATCAGCACGTTGATGCGCGCGTCATGGATTCGAACGATATTGAAAAAGAGCGCGGCATCACGATTTTGTCGAAAAATTGCGCTGTCGAATACGAAGGCACGCATATCAACATCGTTGATACCCCAGGCCATGCCGACTTCGGTGGTGAAGTCGAGCGCGTGCTGTCAATGGTTGACAGCGTATTGCTGTTGGTGGATGCGTCTGAAGGACCAATGCCACAAACGCGTTTCGTTACGCGTAAAGCGCTGGAACTGGGCCTCAAGCCGATCGTTGTCATCAATAAAATTGACCGTCCTACTGCGCGTGCCGAGTGGGCCATCAACGCGACTTTTGAACTATTCGACAAGCTGGGTGCAACTGAAGAGCAACTTGACTTCCCAGTCGTCTATGCTTCGGCCCTGAACGGTTACGCCAGCCTGGACCCAACTGTACGCGAAGGCACGATGACACCATTGTTCGACGCGGTGTTAGAGCACGTTCCTGCACGCGAAGACGATCCGGATGGTCCGTTGCAACTACAAATTACGTCGCTGGAATATTCGTCTTACGTTGGTAAGATCGGCGTTGGTCGCATCTTGAGCGGACGCGTCAGAGCGTTGCAAGATGTTGTTCTTTTAAATGGTCCTGATGACAAGCCGACCCGCGCCCGTATCAATCAGGTACTGACGTTCAAAGGTCTGGACCGTGTACTGGTTGACGAAGCATTGGCTGGTGATATTGTCCTGATCAATGGTATCGAAGAGATCGGTATCGGTACGACAATTTGTGCTCCGGATGCGCCTAAAGGTTTGCCGATGCTAAAAGTGGATGAGCCGACCTTGACGATGAATTTCATGGTCAATAACTCACCATTGGCAGGACGTGAAGGTAAGTTTGTGACGACACGTCAGATTCGTGATCGTCTGGACCGTGAATTGAAGGGTAACATGGCATTACGTGTTGTCCCGGCTGAAAACGACGATTCGACCTATGAAGTATCAGGTCGCGGCGAATTGCATCTGACGATTCTGATCGAAAACATGCGTCGCGAAGGTTTCGAGCTGGCTGTTTCGCGTCCTCGCGTTGTCTACAAAATGGTTGATGGTGTTCGTCAAGAGCCGTATGAAAACCTGACCGTCGATGTCGAAGAAGCAAACCAGGGCGGCGTCATGGAAGAGTTGGGTCGTCGTCGTGGTGATTTGCAAAACATGGAACCGGATGGCAAAGGTCGCGTACGTCTTGAATACCGTATTCCTGCACGTGGTCTGATCGGTTTCCAAGGCGAATTCATGACATTGACACGCGGCACTGGCTTGATGAGTCACGTGTTTGATGAATACGCACCAGTTGACAATACCAAGGCTGAATTGGGCGGTCGTCGCAATGGCGTATTGGTTTCACAAGACGATGGCGCAGCCGTTGCTTACGCTATCTGGAAACTGCAAGAGCGTGGTCGTATGTTCGTTAGCCACAATGATCCAGTGTATGAAGGCATGATCATTGGTATTCACTCACGTGACAATGATCTGGTCGTTAATCCGATCAAGGGCAAGCAACTGACTAACGTGCGATCATCAGGTACTGATGAAGCGGTGCGTCTGGTAACGCCGATCCAAATGTCTTTGGAATACGCGGTTGAATTTATTGAAGATGACGAATTGGTTGAAGTGACACCGAAGAGTATTCGTTTGCGCAAACGTCATTTGAAAGAAACAGACCGTAAGAAAGCATCGCGCGATTCTTGATTTGAGATGGCTGCTGGTGATCAACTCGCCAGCGCCTGATTGAACTGAGGGCGATGATCAACCCGATCAATTTGTGAGGCTAGCGCCACACTGGTTTGTCGGGTTTTTTTACGTCTGTAGGAATGGTCCGACGGGCTGTGCTACGCGCGAAAACAGCGAATGAGGTAATCGCATTGCCCGCTTCTAACCGGAGAAAATGCCATGACAACCACTCCCATCAAGGCTTCACGTCAGCTGGGCAACTCCCCCTCTACACGTTCCCCCTCTGACATGTGGCGGCAATGTATTCAGCTGGACCGTCGACGAACCGACTTGGTTCTTGTTGCTCGACAAGATGGTCGATGCAGGCTTGAATTTCATTGATACCGCCGATGTGTATTCGCGCTGGGCGCGTACGCGCGTCTGATCGAGCAAGGCAAGGTCAGAGTGATAAGGTGCATCGAATTATTCGGCAGCGCGCCTGCTGGAAGCTATTCAGGTCAGCAAAGCAGAAAACTACCCGAGTTATCAAACATTGCAACCGCAATACAATCTGTACGATCGTGCCGATTATGAAAAAACGCTGCAGCCGCTGGTGCTGGAACATGGGATTGGGGTTATCAATTACTACGCATTGGCAAGTGGTTTTCTGAGCGGCAAGTACCGCGGAACCGCCGATCTGACCAAGAACCCGCGCGGGCAGGCGGTAAAACGCTATCTGGATACGCGTGGTCTGCGCATCCTGGATGCGCTCGATCTGGTCGCGGCACGTCTCAATGCAAATCCCGCGCGGGTTGCTTTAGCTTGGTTATTTGCGCGACCCGGTATTACGGCACCGATTGCGAGTGCCACGACGTTAGCGCACCTGGATGACTTGGTCGCCGCGACCCGACTGACGTTAGACGTCGAAGCGATTTCACTATTAAATCTTGCCAGTGCCGAAAGTTAAGACGCTGACTGTGCAACCTAGATAACCGCCCCTTTCATAGCAGCATATTCGGCACGGTATGGACGGTGCGCACCAGCACAATAAAACGCATGCTATCGGCCGATGCCACATCGCCACCGTCCCAGGTACGCGCCAACGCGACTTTATTTTGGGTAGAGACCAACCTTGCGTTGCCATCGGTCAGCGTTTCATCGCGCATGAAGTTCTGCTCGACCCACGTCACTCGATCGCGCCGTAACGATGCGATGTCCTGACTGGTGAACGACTCGAAACCGGTATTGCAAGCCTGAGCCAGATCTGGAGGGCGATGGAAGCGCTGTGACGCTGGATTCCGGGCTCTATAAATCCTTAAGTCGGTTCGCTGTTCCATTGCTCGCCAGGTCTTTTTATCTGAAATGGCATTATCGCTGACCGCTGCAACGCTATATTTTGGCCAACGCCTTGTTACGGCCGCGTATCCATTCCAGCGTCAGCAACAGACAGGTAGAAAATATGATCAGAATAGTTGCCAGCGCGGCGATCGTCGGGCTGATATTTTCCTTGATGCCAGTAAACATTTGCCGCGGCAAAGTGGCCTGCCCTGGACCTGCAACAAATAGGGTCACCACGACATCGTCGAACGACGTCGCAAAAGCAAACAACGCACCTGAAATCAACCCCGGCGCAATGACCGGCAATGTAATACGGAAGAACGTCATCAGCGGATTGGCGCCCAGGCTGAGGCTGGCGCGCACCAGATTGTGGTTGAATCCTTGCAGCGTTGCTAATACCGTCGTCACTACAAACGGTGCGCCCAGCGCTGCATGCGCCAGAATCAGGCCGGCATAGCTGTCGGACAAGCCGATCTGCGCGAAGAACAAATAAACCCCGACCCCGATTACAACAACCGGCACCACCATCGGAGAGATCAGCACCGCCATCAGCAAACCCTTGCCGCGAAATTCCGCCTTGTTCAATCCGACCGCCGCCAGCGTGCCGAGTACTGTCGCCAGTACGGTTGCTGAAGGTGCCACGATAAAACTATTCTTGGCGGCGCTGATCCATTCATCCGAATGGATCAGATTCTGATACCAGCGAAATGAGTAGCTGTGAATCGGATAGACCAGGAAGGTACTATCGCTGAACGACAATGGGATGATCACCAGAATCGGTAGCAACAGGAACGCCAGCACCAGTACATTGATTCCGCGAGACAAGAAAAACCAGGCGCGCTCGATGAACGAGAGATAGGGAGGGAATTGCGGAAATATCTTCATCATTTAAGCCATGCTCACATCAATTTTGGTAAAGCGGCGATATACCGTATACAACACTAGCGTAGCAGCAAACAGCAATGCACCGAGTGCGCAAGCCATGCCCCAGTTGATGGTGACATTGGTGAAATAAGCAATGTAATAACTCACCATCTGCTCGTTCGGGCCACCCAGCAAGGCCGGGGTAATGTAGTAACCGACCGACAAAATAAATACCAGTAATGCGCCAGCGCCAATCCCGGGATAAGTTTGCGGCACATACACGCGCCAGAAGGCGGCAAACGGATGACTGCCGAGCGATATTGCCGCGCGCAAATAGGTAGGTGGAATAGCTTTCATCACGCTGTACAGCGGCAGAATCATGAACGGCAACAGGATATGAGTCATGGCGATATACACGCCGATGCGGTTGAACAGCAACTCCAGCGGTGCCTGCGTCACGCCGATGGCCATCAGCGCCTTGTTGACCAGTCCTTCCGATTGCAGCAAGACAATCCAGGCGGCAACCCGCACCAACACGGAAGTCCAGAACGGGATCAAGACCAGGATCATGAACAAATTGGCGCGTCGGTCCGACATGCTGGATAACCAGTAGGCCAGTGGATAACCGATCACCACACAGGCCAGCGTCACCACCAGACTCATCCACAAAGTACGCGCAAAGATCTTTTGATATACCGACGCGCTGTCGTCGACTTTTTCGATATGGCCGTAGGGATTTTGCTTAAGGTCAAGCGCGGCCAATAAATAATAAGGCGAATAAGGCGTACCGTTTTTGGCGATCGCCCGCCAGTAATCCAGTTCACCCCATTGTGGATCAATATCGATCAAGGCCGGTTTTATTTGCGTGGCAGATACGGGCTGACCGTTGGCATCCACCAGTGGCAATGCTCGCGCGGTCTTCATGATGATAGAACGGGCACCGGAGATTTCCGAATTCAGGCGGCGTGCCAACGCACCAGTAGCACTATCCTGTCGCGCTTTCAGTAAATCGACCGCCAGCGCCGCATAGGCGGCGTCCGGCGGCGTACTCTTGCGATCCCAGCTCGCCAATGCGGCGACGGTATGCGGAAGCGTAGTGACAATCTCCGGGTTCTCCACTGCCCGCTTGAGCAGCATGGCAATTGGAACCAAAAATGTCAGCAGCAAAAATATCGCCAGGGGCGCAATCAGCGCCAGCGCAGCAGTACGCTTGCGAAACAGTGCCTGACGCAATTCCCGCTTGAGCTGCGTATTCGGCTGAGGGCTGGTGGGCTCGGTCGTCATATTAGGGACGGCAGCGCCGGATGGAATAGAATTCATAGTGATCTGGTATTACCAAAAAATACTGCTGCCATGATGTACGCAATGGCAAAAAGGCGACCGAAACATGGCGAGCAGTGGTCACAGGACGCCTGCGGCGTACCTCTTTGAAAAGCACTCCTCGCCACCTTTCCTCGAAGCTTAAATAGCACTACAAATTATTCCATTTCCACATCAAAGGTGAACGCGACGAAGCTAAGGACACGTTATTCATGGCAAGGATAACTCCTGCCCTATACATCCATGGGCAAGAGCGGACCTAAAACGCACGTTTGATATAAAAAAAATTACTTGGCAGCCCAGGCAGTGAAACGTTGTTCCAGCTCTTCACCGTGGTCGGTCCAGAACGACAAATTGAGTTGCAGCGCATCCTTGGCATTGGCCGCAGATGTCGGCAGGTTCGCCAGTGTTTTGGCATCCAGCATCTTCAGCGCATTATTGTTAACCGGACCGTAGGCAATGTTGCTAGCGTAATTTTTTTGCGATTCAGGGGTGCTGGCAAATGCGATGAATTTCTCTGCCTGCTCCTTGTTCGGCGTTCCCTTTGGAATGACCCAGAAGTCTAGCGTGTAAATACTGCCGAGCCAGCTCACCTTCAGGTTTTTGCCTTCGCGTTGCGCCGCGTCGATACGGCCATTGAACGCGGTCGACATCACGACATCGCCGGCCACCAGGAATTGCGGCGGTTGTGCGCCTGCTTCCCACCACTGGATGTTCGGCTTCAATTCATCGAGTTTCTTGAAGGCACGATCGACACCGGCTTTGGTGCTTAGCACCTTGTAGACATCCTTCGGGGCCACGCCATCGGCCATCAATGCGAATTCCAGCGTGTACTCGGCGCCCTTCTTCATGGCACGTTTGCCAGGGAATTTTTTGACGTTCCAGAAATCGGCCCAATCCTTCGGTGCCACTTTCAGTTTGTCGGCATCGTAAGCCAGCACGGTTGACCAAACGAAGGCGCCCATGCCACATTCATTAATTGCCGAGGGCAGGAAATCGGCTTTGTTACCGAGTTTTTTCACGTCGATTTTTTCCAGCAAGCCTTCTTCGCAAGCGCGTCCAATATCTCCAGCATCCACTTCCACGACATCCCAGCTGACTTTTTTGGCTTCGACCATGGCTTTGATTTTGGCCAGTTCGCCATTGAATTCCACCACGGTAATCTTGTCGCCGGTGGCCTTGGAAAACGGTTCGATGTAAGCAACTTTTTGCGCAGCACCGTTGGCGCCGCCGAAATTGACAATCGTCAGGTTAGCCGCGTGGGTCATGCCGACTGCTGCCACAGACAAAACTATACTGGTCAGAACAGGTTTGAATAACAATTTCATCACGTCTCCTAATGGGTGCAAATGTGGAAGTACAGATAATTAAGTGCTTACTATTGCCAAATGAAAGGTATCTCAAAAAACCGCCGCCTCAGCTGACGCTGACCTTGCCCAAGGAGTACGGCAACGTGCTATCCGGTTTCTTGCAACGCGGGGATCGGCGCAGTTGTCGAATCCCTCGGCAGGTTTTTAGAGATGCCTCAAATGAAAATACGCAGATGGTCGGGATTTATGTCCAGTACCACCTGAGTTCCTTCATGTAAACCTGCCAAGGCCGGATCGTTCAATATCAGTTTGACAAAACAGTCCGCCTGATGCGGGATTGCGCAGCGCACGCGCACGTGATCGCCGAAATAAATCAGGCTGGTGACATTGGCGCGCAGCGCACTCGGATGGGCACTATCGGATGGCAGTAGGCGTATGCGCTCTGGTCGTATGCAGGCGACTACCGCCTCATTAGCTCTGGCCTGGTTGGCATTGACGCCGGTCAGTTGTGCGCCGTTAGGCAAGCGCACCGTGCAGCGCTCTCCTTCGGTCGAAGCGATGACGCCGTTGAAGCGATTGTTATCGCCAATGAAACCGGCGACGAATTGATTTTCGGGATATTCGTATAAACGATCGACCACCGCCAGTTGCTGGATGATGCCCTGATCGAACACCGCGACCCGGTCCGACATCGTTAAGGCTTCGCTTTGATCGTGCGTCACATACACGAAGGTGACGCCGAGGCTTTTATGCAGCGCCTTCAGTTCGAGTTGCATGTGCTCGCGCAACTGTTTATCGAGGGCACCCAATGGTTCATCCATCAGCACCAGTTTCGGATCAAATACCAGTGCCCGTCCCAATGCAACGCGCTGTTGCTGACCACCTGACAACTGGGCTGGATAGCGGTCGCCGAACTTGCCCATCTGGACCATGTCGAGCGCCTTCTTTACCTTGTCAGCGCGTTCGCTACCGTTTATGTTGCGCACCCGCAGCGGATAGGCGACGTTTTGCGCTACCGTCATATGCGGAAACAGCGCGTAATTCTGAAACACCATGCCGATATTGCGCTTGTGTGGCGGTACTTTGTTGAGCAGTTGACCGTCAAGACGAATCTCGCCGCCCGTCGGAAACTCAAATCCGGCCAGCATCATCAAACAAGTTGTCTTACCGGAGCCGGACGGCCCGAGCAAGGTCAAAAATTCACCACGCTTGATATCCAGATTGAGATTCTTGACTACCAGACTTTCGCCGTCATAGGTTTTCTTGACACCCGAAAACTGCACCAGCGTATCCACACCGTTACGTGCGATATCGGCCAGATGGGGGGATAAATTTCCTTGTTTCAACTTGTACTCCTGCCAAATATGGAATGCCAGCGGTTTTGCGCCGCTCCGTTAGTATCTATTTTGCGCACTTTCTAATGCATTTCGAATACTAAGGCTTTCGTGGACTTACAATATAGAGCCACTTTCAATTATTTAACGGAGCCACTTTGCGCATCGCCTCTCTCTCTGAATTTCTGCTGATACGTATTGAGCGTCTTTTGGATAGCACTTTGGTAAAGCCGCGCAATACGCCGAAATCCGGGCTCTCAAGCGGCTCCTCCACCTCAAGCGCCGGCGCGCCACTGAACCGACAGATTTATCAAGCCATCCGTGAAGCCATCCTTGCGCAGCTGTTGCCATCCGGTTTGCAATTGCCATCATCGCGCGATCTCGCGCGCGAATTGGCAATATCACGCAATACCGTGACTTACGCCTATGAACAATTGATTGCCGAAGGCTATCTGGAAACGCGTGCGGGCTCCGGCACTTTCATCGCCGACACCACGCCAAATCAGATTCCCGGTGGCCGCTTAAACAAACCGCCACTGACCGATCCCAGCGGTCAATCGGAGCTCTCCGCTCATGGCGCGCAATTGATTCAACAAGCGGGTGTCAGCGATTTGCAATGGGGCGCGTTCATGCCCGGCGTTCCGGACGTGACGTTGTTCCCGAACAAAATATGGAGCCGCCTGCAAAATAAGCACTGGCGGCGTTCGCGTGCCGATTTGCTAACCTACGGTGAAGCGGGCGGCTATATGCCACTGCGCGAAGCGATCGCCGAATACCTGCGTATAGCGCGCTCGGTCAACTGTCATGCTAATCAGGTCATCATTACTACCGGCATCCACCAGTCGCTGGATATTGTTGTCAAATTGCTGGGTGAACATGGCGATAGCGCCTGGGTCGAAGATCCTTGTTACTGGGGTACCCGTAGCGTGCTCAACTCGCTCGGGATCAAGCCGGTCGCCATTCCGGTAGATACCGAAGGTATGCGCATGCGGCTGGCCAACCTGCGCCAACCGCCGCGTTTTATCTGCACCACACCATCTCATCAATATCCGCTCGGGATGGTAATGAGCCTGTCGCGGCGGCGCGCCTTGCTGGAGTATGCGGCAAGCCGCAAAGTCTGGATTATCGAGGATGATTACGACAGCGAATTCCGCTACGGAAGCCGTCCATTGGCAGCCTTGCAGGGGATGGATACGCATGACCGGGTGCTGTACATGGGGACCTTTAGCAAAACCATGTTTCCCAGTATGCGGATCGGCTTTATGGTGGTGCCAGAGTCACTGGCGGGCGCATTTGCCACCGGCGTGTCCGAACTGTATCGCGGCAGTCAGGTGTTTATGCAAGCGATCATGGCAGACTTCATGACCGAGGGACATTTTACCTCTCACATCCGGCGCATGCGGATGCTGTATGCGGAGCGCCTGCAACTGCTACAGGATGCGATCGCACACCATTTCGGCGATCGCATCACGCTGACCGGCGGCGAGGCCGGTTTGCATCTGGCGATGGGCCTGCCGCCGCAATGTGACGACCTGGCCATCAGTCGCGTAGCGCGTGAGGCCGGTATCGTCGCCCGTCCTTTATCACGATATTATATGGACCCGGCCTTCTCGCAAAAAGGCTTGTTACTGGGCTACGCTTGCGTGCCGAGCGAACAGATACGACCTGCTTTCGATAAGCTGGCCACGATTATCAAGGCACACTGGAAGTGAACTCCGGCACGATACTGACGTATTTCTTCTCCTACAAGCGATCATGCGCTAGCAGTGCCCAAATCGTTTGCGTGATTTTTTTAATCAGCGCCAAACTGTTCTCTAATATGCGGTGCAGACTGGCGTGTCAGATGCCTAATTGCGCATCTAACTCTTTCAATACGGCCGCCAGCATTAGCCGGCGTTTCACAATCTTCAGACGAAAAAACCTCTACATTCCTTACGGGCTTTAGAGGGGTTTTTAATTGGCACTTAAAACCCAATACTTAGCCAGGCAGGCGCATCACGAAGGTGACAGCGCAAAAGACCAAGGTGGAATGGGCACAGTTTCTGCACGACATCGCTCAGCAGAGCCATCAGGCACCACGCATCACATTAGTCACGGACAACATCAACACCCACACGTAAGATGCATTGTACGAAGTATTTGAACCACAGCGGGTCAAGGCGCTGTGGGACCGCTTCGAGATCGGAGACCGTACAAAGCGGACGGTCAACGATGTAAGTTATCCGGCTCGGCGTAGTCGGGCCGGGGTTGAGGCGCCGAATAGTACATTCCCCAGCCGCAATTGTTGTTCACTCTTGAACCGTGTAGGTGGTCTCTTTGAACAATGCATTAATACGGTGGGCGGGAGTTTTTACATTTTCCTCGTAGCAACTCGCTGTGATCACAGCCATCAAGTCCAGATTGGGCACGACCTGTACCGCTGGATTCCGGCCTCCATAAATCCTTAAGTCGGTTCGCTGTTCCATTGCTCCCAAGTCCCAGAAACGGCGTAAAATACCCAAAGGCAATAAAATTGCTATGTTCATCTGTTGAGTGGCCCCATGTGATGGTGTCTTGTTTTTGAGAACCTCCACCGCATCCCCTCTTCAGCGATATTTTTTATTGGGGGCAGGTATGGAGTTCATTCCATTTGAAGTCGTCACGATCTCTGAAGCAAAAGCGGTCCTTGATATAGCTAGCGTAGCGGCTAAAGAAGAGCATTGGGAGACTGCGCGTAGGTTGGAGATTCCAGCCGACTTGAAGTTGAACGAGACAACTTATCAGTGGGTATTGACGCTTCCCGTTGAGGTTTGGCCTCTTTGGTTAATGAAATATTTCCCCCGTATTGCGAACCAATTTGCCAATACATGGACAAAACAATTAATCTGCGAAACTTTATTTATCCAACTTCTGATGGATCAAAGAGGTCATCGCAAAGGATTTCCGGTGGACGTATCCCGAGAAATTATGGCCTTAAAATCACACTTCGAAACATTAGCTTTCACGCCATTAAGCGAGCAATCTTTTAAAGGTTGACGCCGCGCAAACGCGGGATGCCTATACCCTCTAAAATATCTATCTGATTCGTCAATATGTGGAATCACATAAATCCAAGTTGCCTTTTGGAATGTGGGTTGCGAAGCATTCCTATGGCAAAGAACGTGATAATGTTTGGTGGCTTACATTTTAAGCAAACAGCTAAAAAAATGCTTACTCTCAAGTTTGATGAATCAGCAAATTATTCATTGCTTGAGGATGTTCGGCGCTGCTTGACCGTGCTGTCGGGTTTGATGAATGCGAACAAAATAAGACCAACAAACAGCTGATAAAAAGACAGGTGATACGATATGGAGCGAAATGAATTTGTAGAAATGATTGCCAAAGAAGGATTCGCAGAGGGCGTAATTGTAGAGAGGGAATCCAATGGATTTCTCGAAGCCCACGTGCATTCCTTTGAAGCAAAAGCACTCATCCTTGCAGGCGAATTGCGCATGCGGGTCGGAGAAGTAGAACAAGTCTATACACCTGGAAGTGTGTTTCACTTGTTAGCAAACGTATCCCATTCGGAGTTCTACGGTCCCGAAGGCCTTCAGTACCTGGTCGGCAGGAAAGAAGAGGCTAGCGAGTCGTAGAAATGTTATTTTGGGTAAATCGGCTAAGACTGGGCGATTTCGGCGTCACATGATGCGTTTACCGTTGACGACAACGCCTTGCGGCCCAAAGGTCGATTCCAGCGACAATTGCTTGCCATCGTCCTTGATATAACCTTGGTCGACATACATCTTCAACTGGTTTTCCTTCATCTGCCGTTGTGCAGATGCTGCGGCATTTTTTTGTTCGAATGCGTTCAGGAACACATCGCGCGCGAGCGTCAGCGAACCTTTGCCGGAAATTTTTTCCTTCAGCAGCACCATCACGTTGTCACCCATCAGCGCGTCCGGCGTCAAGCCTTTACCATCCATATTTATTTCAAAGGTGCCGGCTACTTCGCCGTTAGGAGTCTTCAGACTGAGGCGGTCGATGCGGAAGCTGGGGGAGCTGGCGACCAGTTCGCCGGCATGCTGCATCAGCATGGTCATCTGTGCCTTTTTCTGGGCTAGCTTGGCATCGGTGCTGTCGTTGCCCGCTGCTGGCGCTGCGACTGCAGCAACGTCGGCACCGGCGACTGGCGGGGCTTTCGCAGCCGCTTCGTAAAACGCCTTGGAAGCAGCCTGAATTTTCAGTAGTCCATCCTTGTTCAGGTTGAGATAGGAAAAATCGAAATGGATGTCGTCGGCAACAACGCCGTTGGCATCGCCGAAGATGCTCTTGTCTATCTTGGTCTGGTAAACTAGATCGAAATTGTTGCCGTGGTCTTTCAGGTCGGTCTCCATGACCAGGTTTTGTAGTTTCAGGACGGCGTTACCGTTTTTGGTAGCTTCGATACTATCTAGTTTGATGTGCCCGTCTTGTTGCCAGGTGTCAGTGGCGCTCTTCTCGTCCTTGTAGGTACCGCTCAGGTTGAGATTGCTCAGACTGACGTTGATCTGGCTACCAGCAGCAGTGGCGCTGAGGGATGGTAGATTGAGATCGTATTTTTGCGTTTCGCCGCTTTTCCCATGGAAGTTCAAGTTAAGGTTTTTACCAACGATATGCAGGCCTTCCTGGCTCTTCCAATCGATTTCCGGTGCTGCAACGCTGGTCGACAGGCCGCCGAAGAATAGCTTGTCGGTGCTGGCATTGAGCTTGATCGGTAATGGTGTTTCCACTCCTTTGTCGTCTACCAGCGCGATCGTGTGCGTGATCTTGGCCCAACGGTAAAACGGAATGGCGAATTGATTGACCTTGTGAGTTACCGTCAGGCGGACCGGCGGCACTAGCATCGAAATCGCGTATTCAGTCTTGGCTGTCGACGAGAACCAGCCGCGCTGGAACGAGGCCAGCTTGGTGCTGATCGGCAAGGAACTACTGCCCGATGTGTCCTGGCCAATTTTGCTAAATTCCGCTTTGGCGCGCATGCCGACTATGCCAGGAACCACGGCAACCCACGCAAGTACGACGACGCCGACGGCGATGGCTATTTGAGAACGCTTCATGTTTTCTTTTTTTGAAAGAATAAAAGTTAATAATAACTTAAGTATTGCATTGGGTAAATGTTTTGGTGTTTTGCAGCGCGTACAGCGCCTAGGATAGCCTTGCTGGCCCAATGCGCCAACGAATTTGTATTCGGGGCAAAGCCAACATTGTAGGACCTGTACGCGAAGGTAACTGTTCAGTTCTCGCGTAATGTTGTGCCCGCGACACACGGCGGCTTAGATGGAATACGCGATAAAAATGCAGTAGAGTCCGATTTAGCTCGGCCCGAGCAACTCGAAACCTATAGCGAGCCGAAGTCGGATGCCGCCGACCTAGCTACAGCTTATGCGCATGGTTTAGTGCTCAACCATGGGTATAGCGACGGAAGCAAACGCACGGCTTGGGTTGTTGTGCGGGTTTTTCTTGCTGACAATGGCATCAAACTACTGTTTTCCGCAATCGAGGCGATTCGTGCGATGGAACAAACCGCAGCTGGCTCGCTCAGCGAGCAAGATCTGGCACAGTGGTTTCGGCAGCGTATTGTTGAATAATTTCGGAGTGCCTAAGCAAATCCTTCGCTCGTATTTGTGTGTGCCTAGCCAGCATCTTCCAATACCTGTGACCTGATACAAGTGCGACCTGCTCGATCCGATACCCTTGCTCAAATAGACGTGAAATTCCCTCATGACGTAAATCATGGAATCTTAGGTCAACAATTTTCTGAGCTAGTGCGGCCAAAAGGTTTAACGGCCTGCATTTCTCGTTTGTAACGATCAATTAGCTTTGAAACGGTAAAGGCGGACAAAGTACGACCGTCCTTAAATCGGAGGTATCCATCTCATGTTCGATCTTGCGCGTCCATTCTTGCGCCATTGCTTTGGTCGGGAGCGACTTGCTGATAGCGCCCTGAGCCGGGCGCGGAGGGAATAACTTTGCAATGGCGTGACGCAGTTTGATGCACCTGGAGCCTGTTATTGTGATGAGCAAAACTGCATATTACTAAATGTAGTTACAAATATTACTTAGTTTGAGTAGTGTTCGTAGCTGCAATAAATAAATGGAAATAACATTCGACGTTATCAAAGATGTTGTAAATGTAGGCCCCAACGCGTGGAGCCTTTGTTCATGCGAACAGCAGGTTTACTTGACCAGCTTACGGCGCCCCGCCACGGCCAAGCCAACTAGGCCCATGCCCAACAAGGCCAGCGAAGCAGGTTCCGGAACCACATTTGCATTCGTCGACAGGAAGTTGGCCGAAACGTATCGGTTGGAAGCGCCATTCAAGGAGGTGACGAACGTATCTTGCCCATTACTCCAAGCACCCTGCAGGTAGGAAATGTCGGAACTAGTATTGATACCGTTCACCTGATACAGCCAGTTCGCCTGGGAAACACCAACGCCCATCCGATACAGCTGACCAGCGGTGAGTGAAACCGTGTTGCTCAAGTTTGTGTAAATGAAATCGCCGATCACGTTGCCACCTACCGGAACTACCGCTGACGCAAGCAAGGTACCCGTATCGTTCCACAGGGAGACCGTTGTCGGTGCCGTCAGGCCATTGACGTCATAAGTACCAAGCGCGGTTACATTCAGATTTTGGCTTGCGGAAAACTGAAAGCCAATCGTCCAGTTGCCGCCAAAATAGCCTTAGCTGCTCTGCCAAGAATTGATGGCGGGTATCACGCTAGCGTGCGACGAACCTGCAAATCCCAACATCAGTCCAATAGCGGCCAGTAGCAGTTTCTTTTTGATTGTGTTCATAATTTTTCCTCTGGATTGGGCAGTGAGTGCTGTTTATAAAGCAATTCTTATGCCATAATATAAAACAGGAAAAATACTATACAAATCAGATGCTTAGCCGACTTACTCAGGATCGACAGGAAGCCACATGTAAAGAATTCCGACAATCAAACACTACAAGTAGTTAATACCTTTGCATCGATAGTTCCCGCCGAAATAAGAACAAAATAGAAGTGCCACTTTGATGGTTAATTGTAAGGAGTGGCGACAATGGTTCGAATCATCCGGTTTCGGCTCACCATAGATCCCATAATTGTTTTGCTGCTTTTAAAACGGAACCTAAATAAGTTAGATCAATGCCAATAGTGACACCCCTAGCGCCCGGGCGATCAGAAGTAGCCGTGCTGCGCATCTTGATAAAGTCGACCAGCCTGTTTGTCGTCAGATCGGGCAAGAGGACGTCACCGAGCGCTATATTGAGCGATCCCAATACCGCGGCTTTATTTTTGCCGAAGGGTTTTTTTGCCCCAATCTCTATAGTATAACGGTCGATAAGAGTGCCTATGTCATCTCTGCTATGATACGTCCGTCCTGAAACTTCAATGAGCGCATGTCGGATTCGACCTTAGATGCCCATTCTTGGGCACGCGCTTTAGTATCGAACATGTCGCTTACAGCAGGAAAGCCTTGCTTGCGCACCCGAGCGCGCCAGCGCTTACCGATCTTTTGTATAGTTGCCATTAATATGAATTGTTGTCCAATTTGTGTCCAATGACAGATGTTAAACCATTAAATAACGTGAATTTCCGTGAGCTCTAAAATAGTTATCAATCCCTTGGAAACCCTTGCCACGCTTGATAAAGCGCCGAAATACGGGGGGCGTAAAATATCTGTTGCGCCCATGATGGACTGGACCGATAGACACTGTCGCGTATTCCACCGTCAAATCACGCGTCATACCTGGCTTTATACGGAAATGGTGACAACGGGAGCGTTGTTGCACGGCGATGTGCCGCGTCATCTTGATTTCAACGACGAAGAGCATCCGGTTGCCTTGCAGTTAGGTGGAAGCGATCCGGCTGATTTGGCGAAAAGTGCCAAACTGGGTGAGCAATGGGGTTACGATGAGATCAACTTAAACTGCGGTTGCCCCTCTGAACGCGTACAAAAGGGTGCTTTTGGCGCTTGTTTGATGGCTGAAGCGGATCTTGTCGCTGACGGGGTGAAGGCAATGCGTGATGTCGTTGATATCGACGTAACGGTCAAGCACCGAATTGGGATTGATCAAATTGAGTCGTACGATTTTGTCCGTGATTTTGTAGGCACGATAGCGGAGGCGGGTTGTCAAACGTTTATTGTCCATGCGCGCAACGCTATTTTAAAGGGCTTGAGTCCGAAGGAAAATCGTGAGATTCCTCCGCTGAAATATGACTTTGCTTACCAGTTAAAACGCGATTTTCCGCATCTTGAAATTATCATCAATGGTGCAATCAAAACCACCGCTGAAATCGACCTTCACCTGGCACACGTGGATGGCGTTATGTTGGGACGCGAGGCGTATCACAATCCCTATTTGATGGCGGATTTCGACGCACGTTACTACGATGATGAAAAAGTAACTCCGAAGTCCCGTGCTGAAGTCGTGGAAACGATGATGCCTTACATTCGTCGTCAGCTTGAGTTATATGGTCGCGATGGTAGTGGCCTGCGTTTAAACAGTATTACGCGTCATATGTTGGGTTTAATGGCTGGTTTGCCGGGCGCGCGAGGATTTCGGCAAGTGTTGTCAGACTCGAAAAAGCTGGCGACAGGTGATCCTGCGCTATTGTTAGAGGCTTTGAAACGTATGCAATTAGTGGCTGCGTGAGTTCAGCTATTAATTCCGCAAAGAGTTATGAATTTTGAAATTAAATGTCGTTTTTCGCTTCTCAGAAAATGTTGGTATTGCTAATGAAGGTTTTGTCTATTCTTCGCAAACCGTGTTTTTAGCGTGCTATAAAGCCTGCTATAACGCACTATTTTTTCCGATTTCGAAGCGTGATTGTCAGTAAGCGCTTATTCGCTAAGCGTCCTTGACGGATAAATCTATTAAAATAGCGACCTACCATTAGGTTATATCCGTTCAATACAGGCCTATTTCAGGGCAATAACATGTCAATTGCACCAACAGAAGAAATCATTGCCGAATTGCGCGCTGGTCGCATGGTGATTTTAATCGATGAAGAAGATAGAGAAAATGAGGGCGATTTAGTTCTTGCTGCGGATTTTGTGACGCCTGAAGCTATTAATTTCATGGCGAGATACGCGCGTGGTTTAATTTGCCTGACGCTGACAGAGGAACGTTGCGCCCAACTAGACTTAGGAATGATGACCAGTCGAAACGGTACGGCTTACGGAACCAATTTCACTGTCTCAATCGAAGCCGCAGAAGGTGTGACCACCGGTATCTCCGCAGCAGATCGGGCGCGCACGATTCAGGTCGCGGTTGCAAAAAATGCCAAGGCTAGCGATATTGTTCAGCCTGGACATATTTTTCCAGTTAAGGCAAAGAAAGGCGGCGTTTTAATGCGGGCCGGCCACACTGAGGCGGGGTGCGATCTGACTCATATGGCGGGATTGACGCCAGCTTCAGTCATCTGTGAAATTCTTAAAGACGACGGTAGTATGGCGCGCTTACCAGACCTGTTGGTGTTTGCCAGTGAACATAATCTTAAGGTTGGTACAATTGCCGATCTGATTCATTACCGCAGCCATCATGAGAGTGTGATTGAACGTCTGGCTGAGCGCACCACGCATACTGCACAAGGAACGTTCAAGACAATTGCTTATCGCGACACGCCTAGCGGTGGCGCGCATTTGGCCTTGTTGCATGGTACGCCAACCCCCGATGTAGAGACGTTGGTTCGGGTCCATCAACCGGTTTCAATACTCGATTTGCTGGAAACTCAGGCGACCAATCATTCCTGGAATATGACATCGGCATTAGAAGCGATTGCATCTTCACCTTGTGGTGTTGTGGTTCTCTTGAATTGCGAACAATCGTCGGAGCAGATATTTGCGAAGTTTGCAGCGTTAGCCGATTGTGCCGATGGCAATGTTTCCTTGCCACGCCTCGATTTGCGGACTTACGGAATTGGCGCGCAGATTTTAAAAGATCTTGGAGTAGGCAAAATGAAGCTTTTAGCCAGCCCGAGAAAAATGCCATCGATGGTCGGGTTTGAGCTTGAAGTTACTGGCTACCAAAATAAGCCGAATAGCTAAAAGATGCGATGGTAAGTAATTGCATTGCTTTAAGGAATTTCGGAAATTTAGCTTTCGCTTTGTACTTTTGCTTGGTGGAGAGCGTTCGACGCAACTTATAAGCGTTCCACCTAGATTTTTGATATTAGTTGTCTTTATTTGTTGTGTTCATTTGTTAACGTATCAACGCGCAGTGCGCATAAAGGAAAAACCATGACAGTCGGAACTTACGAACCTAATCTGGATGGCGTCGGTCTGCGGATCGGTATTGTGCAGGCGCGTTTTAATGAGGATGTTTGCCACGGGTTGCTATCGGCTTGTCTAGGTGAATTGAAACATCTGGGTGTTGTGGATGAAGACGTTTTACACGTCAGCGTCCCGGGTGCATTGGAGATCCCACTGGCGTTACAAAAGTTAGCTGAAACTGCACAATTTGATGCATTGGTGGCAATCGGCGCAGTGATTCGTGGCGAGACCTATCATTTCGAACTGGTTTCAAATGAAGCAGGTGCCGGAATTAGCCGTGTTGGTCTTGAGTTTGGTATTCCTATAGCAAACGCTGTATTGACGACTGAAAATGACGAGCAAGCCGAAGTCAGGATGGCAGAAAAGGGTATCGATGCCGCGCGCGTAGCCGTCGAAATGGCTAATTTGTCGATCGCGCTGGAAGAGTTGGCGGAATCGACCAGCGATGAGGACTAAGGTCTGATATTTAATCGATAACAGATAGCTGTGACGGTCTGAGCATGAATCGGCGCAAAAAATGCGCTGCTTCTATATTGCGTCAAAGAGATCGTTATTGCGTGTGCCAAAAGGATTTTATAGAAGTAATCAATGCAAATAAACCAATAAAAAAAGCAATAAAAATAAATAAGTAATAAGTTGCGCAACAGTCGTGCGTATTTAAATGGATTACCGCTAGCCGTGAGGCTGGAATATAAGTCGGAAAATTTATGACCAACAAATCTCAAGAACATCCTAAGCACGCCAACCCAAGCAAAAGCCGTACACCGCGTCATCGAGCGCGTGAGTTCGCTTTGCAGGGACTTTACCAATGGCTGCTCAATAATGAAGATGTGTATGCCATTCAGGCGAACATCCGTGAAGCGCACGGGTTCGATAAAGCCGATGCCGAGCATTTTAATTCGGTGTTGTACGGTGCGATTAAGGATGCGGCCACTTTACGTGGCGAACTAGCACCATTGATCGATCGAAAAATTAGCGAACTCTCGCCGGTAGAACACGCAGTACTGTTAATCGGTGCGTTTGAGTTACAGAATCACCTTGAGATTCCTTACAAAGTTGTGATCAACGAGGCGGTAGAGTTGACTAAGTCTTTTGGCGGTATCGACGGTCATAAATATGTCAACGGCGTTTTGGACAAATTTGCGGCTAAGGCCAGAGAAGCGGAAGTCAATGCTGGTCGCCGTTCTTAATTATTTTTCGATTAAACGATAAGCCGAATGCTTAAGTCAAGCCGACGCAGGTAGTTGATAGAGGGCATAGGCATCGTCGTTTAATGGTGCACGCTGTGATGCCTGTTAGTTGCGCTCCTTTACCTCTTTCAGTCCTTTTTAACGGATATGACGCGCAGCTGATGCTGCCGACTTCCATTCATTGGAGTAGTTCAGAATTACTCGCTATCGTAGCGCTTCGTAACCGCTTCGTAACCGCTTTGTAAGCGCATCGTATTGCGCTTCCTCCTCTAGTTAATTGCAAAGACGTTTTAATGAACCTCTCCAACCTCGCTTCAAGGCTAGATAACATAGCGCCATTTCATGTCATGGAGTTGGCAAAAATGGCGGTGGCGCTCGAACACCAGGGTCGCGACATTATTCATATGGGTATCGGTGAACCGGACTTCACGGCACCGCCAATGGTCGTTGAGGCCGCTACCGCAGCGATGCAAGCCGGCAAGATGCAATACACTTCCGCCACCGGATTGCCAGCCTTACGAGAAGCTATTTCCAAGCATTACGCCCAAGTCTATGGACTGGATATTGCGCCATCGCGCATTGTGGTGACTGCGGGCGCGTCGGCAGCATTGCTGTTGGCTTGCGCCGCATTGGTGGAAAAGGGCACCGAGGTTTTGATGCCCGATCCGTCGTATCCTTGCAATCGGCATTTTGTGGCGGCGTTTGAAGGTTCGGCAAAAATGATTCCAAGCGGTCCGGCTGAACGCTTTCAGCTCTCCGACGCGGCCGTGCAATCGCATTGGAGTGAGGCGACCCGTGGGGTATTGTTGGCTTCACCGTCTAATCCCACTGGCACTTCCATCCTCGCTTCAGAACTTGCGAAGATCGTTGCAACGGTGCGTAGTCACAATGGTTTTACCATCGTGGATGAAATCTATCAGGGCCTTACCTACGATGCTGCTCCATTTTCTGCGCTATCGTTAGGCGACGATATTATTGTAATCAATAGCTTTTCCAAATATTTCAATATGACCGGCTGGCGACTGGGCTGGCTCGTTTTGCCAGAGACACTTGTGCCGCATATTGAGAAACTGGCACAGAATTTATTTATATGCGCTTCTTCGATTGCGCAACACGCGGCCATTGCCTGCTTTGAACCAGCGTCAATTGCAATTTATGAGGCGCGTAAGGCCGAGTTTAAAGAGCGTCGCAATTATCTCGTCCCGGCATTGATCGCGCTAGGATTCAAGGTCCCTGTAACACCAGATGGCGCATTTTACGTGTATGCCGATTGCAGTGACCTGAGTGATGACGCCGACCGGTTGACAAAAGAGATTCTTAACGAGGTCGGAGTCGGAGTCGTTTCTGGTCTGGATTTTGGTCCTTTCACTGCGAGTAACTATATCCGACTGTCGTACGCAACTTCGATGGACAATTTGCGAGAAGCAGTGCGGCGCTTGGCAGTATTTTTCGGGAAATAACAGGGAAAGAACTTACGCAAAATCGCCCAGCAGTGTTGCGCTTTTCTAGCCAACTACGCGGCCTGATACTGACATGCTGTATTCTTCGCAGGCTCGGCAGGTTCGTAGTCTAGTTGGAATAATTTTGTGTAAGCCTGTTATTTGATCTGTTCTTTATGCTGCTGTACTTAAAGCAGCATCCTCTTGTAACTAAAGGAGCTTTTCATGGAATTCGTTTTTTCACCGCAGCAAGCGGTCGTGCCGGTTGAGGGCAGTGGTGAATTATTTCCGGTTCATCGGATTTATTGTGTCGGGCGTAATTATGCAGAGCACGCAATAGAAATGGGCGATAGCGGACGCGAAGCACCATTCTTTTTTATGAAGCCGGCGGATGCGGTATTGCCTGTAGCGCAGGGAAGCGTCGGCGAGATGGCCTATCCAACGATGACTAAAGATCTGCATCATGAAATTGAATTGGTCGTCGCGCTCGCCAGCGGTGGAAAAAATATTTCTGCTGCCGAAGCGGTGAAACACATTTATGGTTACGCCGTCGGTCTGGATATGACGCGCCGTGATTTACAGGCTGAAGCTAAAAAGCTTGGTCGGCCTTGGTGTACTAGCAAAGGGTTTGATCAGTCAGCGCCGATTTCAGCCATTCGTCCGATTAGCGTTACCGGCCCGATTGAGCGTGGTCCAATCCAACTTAACGTCAATGGTCAGCTACGTCAGCAAGGCGATATCAATCAGCTAATCTGGAGCATCGCAGAAACGATAGAACAACTTTCCAACTTCTATGAACTGCATGCGGGCGATCTGATTTTTACCGGCACGCCAGCGGGAGTCGCAGCCGTTGTCAAAGGTGATCTGCTGGAAGGCAGCGTTGAGGGTGTCGGTGATTTACGTTTGCGCCTTGTATAGTTATTAAGGCATTCACGATGCCAGCTTGGCGCCAGCGGACTTAGCGCAACCTAAGTGAGCGCATTTGAAGTTTGCGCATCATCTAATCAGGTCATAAATAAGGAGACCATGCGCCTTGCGAGTGAATGGTTGAGTTGGCATCATTTTTGATAGCAAGGCAATAGACCAAACAAGTCATATTGTTCATCGTTACTTCCATCAAACCGCGCCAGATAAGCGTTTTATAATGTGCTCCGGTAGAGCGTTAAGCTGCCCGTTTGAATCATAAGCCACGATATTAGTGCTTCTTTGCGCAACGATATGCATCACCAGTTCATAGGAAAATGGATGAAACTCTATAGTTATTTTCGCAGCTCTGCCGCCTATCGGGTGCGCATCGCGTTAAATTTGAAAGAGTTGCCTTGTGATATCGTTCCTGTGCATTTGGTGAAGCATGGTGGAGAGCAGTTAAGCCCGATGTATCGTCAACTGAATCCAAGTGGCCAGGTGCCAACAATGGTCGATGAAGAAGCGTCCGAGGGGCGAGCAGTTCTTACCCAGTCGTTGGCGATTATTGAATACCTGGATGAAATGTATCCTCACGTGGCGTTATTGCCCCCAACACCGCTGGATCGCGCTTTTGTGCGTAGTATTGCCCTGATGATCGCATGCGATATTCATCCGGTTAATAATCTGCGTGTTTTACGGTATTTGGTGCGCGACTTGAAAGTTGAAGAGGAAGCCAAAAATACCTGGTATCGTCATTGGTGTGAGTTGGGTTTGACAGCGCTTGAAACGACGCTCGCCGCGGACGCACGCGTGGGCAAGTTTTGCTTTGGTGATACGCCGACTTTGGCCGATTGCTGTCTGGTTCCGCAATTGTTTAACGCACAACGGCAGAAGTGTGATTTGTCGGCCTTTCCGACATTGCTACGCATTAATGATAACTGCCGCCAACTTGACGCTTTCGTTATGGCTGCACCAGAAAATCAGATAGACGCTGAAATCTGAGTTTTGGCCATTCATTACGTATTAATTACGTATTCATTATGCATCCATGATGAAGTGCATGTTCAGCACAACACCGAGGCGCCGCATCATTGTTACCAGCTGACTGCTATAACGCCTTCTTATTTCGCCTCATTGGTACATGGCGATAGCATTGCTTCGTCGACTTTCGGCTCACCGTTGATCCTGCTGTCTTTATCTACTGCGCATCCATCGGCCTGAGAGTCACGTTTCTACAGAATTTATTGGAGTATTCGTATGTTTGGCCTGTTTGAAAAACTGATATACCCCTATCCTGAAACAGTCATTGCACCTCCACCACGCGGATTTGTCGCGTTTATCTGGGCATGCACTAAAGGCCTGCGTCGTTACATTATTGCAATGACCTTGCTGACAGCAACGATTGGTGCATTTGAGGCCGTATTGTTTGCGATGATGGGGAAAATTGTTGATTGGCTCAGCCATGTTCAACCCTCGCTTTTGTGGACGCAGGAACGGAATAATTTAATATTGCTTGGCATCGTGCTGATCGCTAGTATTGTCGTCGTAGCTTTCCAGACGCTATTTAAACAGCAGGCCTTGGCAGGTAACTTTCCGATGATGCTGCGATGGAATTTTCACCGTCTGATGCTCAATCAAAGCATGGAATTTTATCAGGATGAGTTCGCCGGACGTGTCGCTGCCAAGGTCATGCAATCTGCGTTAGCCGTACGTGATATTTGTATGATTTTGGGGGATATCCTCGTATTTGTGCTGATCTACTTCGTCACGTTGGTTGCGGTCGTGGGCAATTTTAATCTGTGGATGTTGTTACCGTTTCTTGGTTGGGTTGTGCTTTACGGATTCGCTTTGCGCTATTTTGTGCCGCGCCTCAGTCGCGTAGCGCAATCGCAAGCCGATGCACGGTCGCTGATGACCGGGCGCATTACGGACGCTTATACCAACATTGCGACGGTTAAATTGTTTTCACATGCCGGTCGCGAGGCTGGCTATGCGCGTTCCGCGATGCAGGAATTTTTACAAACAGTGCACCGCCAGATGCGACTGGTGAGCGGCTTTGAGATCGTCAACCACATCCTTAGCATGTTGTTGATTATCAGTACCGCAGGGATGGTTCTGTGGCTCTGGACGCAAGGACAGGTTGGAATCGGTGCGGTCGCAGCCGCCACCGCCATGGCGTTGCGTCTGAGCGGTATCTCACATTGGGTTATGTGGGAAATGGCATCCTTATTTGAACAAGTTGGTACGGTTCAGGACGGTATCAATACGCTATCGCGCCCGCATACGATTAATGATCTTCCCGATGCAAAGGCGTTAATCGTTACGCAGGGTGAAGTGCGGTTTGAAGATGTTGATTTTTCATACGGCGGCCCTCGTCCGGTGATTCAAAATCTGTCGTTGCGTATTTTACCCGGGGAGAAAATCGGTTTGGTGGGACGTTCTGGTTCAGGCAAATCGACCATCGTCAATCTACTATTGCGGTTTTATGATGTCGAGCAAGGGCGCGTACTCATCGACGGTACCGATATTCATCATGTTACGCAGGACAGCTTGCGAGCGCAGGTTGGTATGGTGACTCAGGACACGTCTTTGTTGCATCGTTCTGTGCGCGATAACATTCTCTATGGGCGTCCTGACGCAACCGATGTGGATATGATCGCCGCCGCTAAACGCGCGGAGGCGCATGATTTTATACTGAACCTAATGGATGCTAAGGGTCGTATTGGTTACGATGCGCATGTTGGAGAGCGTGGTGTTAAATTGTCGGGCGGTCAACGGCAGAGAATTGCGATCGCTCGCGTGATGTTGAAAGACGCACCGATTTTGTTGCTCGACGAAGCTACAAGTGCACTCGATTCTGAAGTCGAGGCCGCCATTCAAGCGAGTTTGTACCGATTGATGGAAGGTAAAACCGTGGTCGCCATTGCGCATCGCCTATCAACCATCGCAGCGATGGATCGCCTGATTGTATTGGATAAAGGGCGGATTGTAGAACAGGGAAGCCATCGTGAATTACTTGCTAGTGGGGGACTTTATGCGCGGTTGTGGGCACATCAAAGTGGCGGATTTTTGGGGGAAGAGGCAGAGGATGAATCTGTGGCGGAAGCGGCTTAATAGTTAGCTTATGCGTGTATTTAAGGTACGTAATTAAGTCGTATAAATAGGGCTATTAACCCATGTAGGTAACTTATGTGCGTAACCGATGACTATTTACTTTGAAATCTCAAAGTGTGTCGGTGTTTTATAACGTGCTTACCGATGGCGCAATAAGTGAACTTAAGAGGATTAAACCGAATTTTTCGGCATCATATGTTCTGTCGAACAATTTTTTATAAGGTACATAAAATCTTGAAAGTGACTTCTTCAAGGTTTGTTTGCAGGTTTAAGTAATCTATCTAAATCCCTCAGCACAATTCTTCAGTACGTACTTTTAACAGTATGAAATGACGACTTTTTCGGTCACAAATTTAGCGTCCCCTGCTTCCTTCAATATCTACATAATAGGTTTTTTGTGGGCCGCAAAACCCCTGTATTTTCTGCGTATTGTTGCGTGCCGCTGATCATCATGAGCATTGTTTTTTTCCGCTTGTCCTACAAAGTAAACAGCGCCTGTCCTATTTCAGGTAGGTACGTCGGTTGTTAGACTTATTCCATCGCATTAGTGCTTTCCCATGCTTTGCCTCGAAAATTTTTTAACGTTACTTGAGGTGATATCTGAACTGCGCTCAGTTATTTTAAAAATCGAGTAAGACCTGCTCACGCAGCTGTCCACATCGCCTTGTTAACTGTCTCTGATGAAAGAGCTCAATCATGCGCAATAATTCTTTAGAAAACATCGAGCAAGACATGCAAAGTTTGGTGCGCGAAGCACTTAAGACTCTACGGGAAGCTTCGTTCGAGACAGGTGAAAAAGCGACTAATCTGATCAATAAAGGGATTGGTTTACTTGATGATACCTTGGCTAAAGCCCAGCAAGTGCAAAGCGCTGCCATAGATGGTGGGCGGGCGGCGATTACTTCAACAGACGAATATGTTCATGAAAACCCATGGCGTGTAATCGCGATTTCTTTAGCGGTTGGGGTACTTGCAGGCGTCTGTGTGTCACGTAAATAGAAAAGGCTAAGTGCGTTAAATCCGTTTGCCGATAGTTGCAATTTGCGTTTAATGTATTTGGTTCTTGTCCCATTACACTACGACCAATGACAACCACATTCCAATCTAAAGCTATCGTTAGTTAGTCGACTATTTAAAGAAAGTAGGATGGTTATGAATGCCGAAAATAACAAAGCTAGTAGCAAGCCTCGCGTGACTACCGCAACGCCTATTGACACGGCGGCGATCAGAGCGGCTGCGCAAAAGTTGGATGATGGCGCGGTAACATCCGGCTATCAAGGTAATCGTGAAGAAGTCATCGCTTTGTTGAACAGTGCTCTCGCGACAGAGTTGGTGTGCGTAATGCGATACAAGCGGCATTACTTTACGGCAAGCGGACTTGAAAATAGCGCTATCAAAGCGGAGTTTTTAGCGCACGCCGGAGAGGAAGAGCAACACGCCGATATGCTTGCAGAACGGATAGTGCAACTGAACGGTAAACCAGATTTTAATCCTGTCGGGATTGCTGAGCGGAGTCATGCCGAATATGACGATTCAAGCGACATAAAGAGCATGATCAAAGCAAATTTAATTGCAGAACGGATTGCGATCGAAACCTACCGCCAAATGATTGAGCGTATTGGTGACACTGATCCAACAACACGCCACATGTTAGTAAATATTATGGCGGTTGAAGAAGAGCATGCCGATGACATGCGCGATTTACTTGGCTAGTTGAATTCGCTATAGCGGCCTCAATCGCATTGTAAATCACCGGCTGATTTGGCATTGACACCAGCAAGAAGTATTCACTGATGGTTGACGATCACCAGTAATCAGCACCACTCACTGCAGGAGATGACGATGAATTGGGACATTATTGAGGGTAACTGGAAGCAGCTGAAAGGCAACATTAAACAGCAATGGGGCAAATTGACAGATGACCATATCGATATGATTGCGGGTAAACGCGATGATCTTTCGGGAAAAATCCAAGAGGCTTATGGGGTTAATAAAGATGAAGCTGAAAAGCAAATAAAAGCATTTGAAGAGAACCATAAAGACTATCGTCCCTAACTGGTTCAGGTTTCGCGTTGATCTGTTGATGATGAAAGCAACCCAGCTCTTGCACTGGCGTGATAGTTAGAAGCTAGATTAAAGACCCATTGTGAGGGATGCGGCATGCGTAGTTTTGTACGACCTTGTAGTTTTATATATTACTTTTAGGAGAATTCTATGACATCAATCACCAAACGTTTCGCTGGTTTCTTTTTCGCGCTATTCATGTTGTCTCTGGCAGGTTGCGCAGCGACAGCTACGCATGAAGGCACTGGTGGTTACGTCGACGATGCGGTGATTACGACCAAAGTGAAGGCGGCAATTTTCAATGAGCCAACATTGAAGTCGGCTGAAATTAATGTGGAAACCTATAAGGGCATAGTGCAGTTGAGTGGTTTTGTGGCGCAGCGTCAGGATGCGGCGACCGCGGCAAATGTAACAGCTGGCGTTAAGGGTGTTCAGTCTGTGAAAAACGACATTCGTCTGCGTTAAAAATTCAGCTAAATCAAGCTAGCCAAATCAAGCAGAGCTAAAACAACGCTGAATGGTTTGGTCGCGCCGGGATCTTCGATAGAAGACTCCCGGACTTTTTGCAATTGGAAAGAACAGATATGACTTAAAAATACTTATAGGATTTACATTTATTTTAGGTCAATTAACACAAAATGGTGTAAAACTGATAAGGCGAAAGAATCTGCTTGATCATGGATTAAAATAAATAACTTTTTAAAAGTAATTATCAACCTGTGAACAGTTGTCGTGATCGGGGTTTTAAAAAATGTTGAAACTATGATAAAAATTTTAGTGGTTGACGACCATGCTGTCGTGCGCGCAGGCGTCCATTACTTTATTGCGGATGTGCCCAATATGGAAATAGGAGGCGAGGCGGCCAGCGCGGAGGAGGCCATCCGGATGGTGCGCGCACATGAGTGGGATATTGTCCTGCTGGACATTGCGATGCCCGACAAAAGCGGGGTTGAAGTTTTGAAGCAGATCAAACGTGAGAAGCCAAAACTTCCAGTCTTAATACTCAGCATGCATCCCGAAAGCCGTTATGCGGTGCAAGTACTTCGTAGTGGCGCAAATGGTTATGTGCAGAAAGAGGCCCTTGCCACGGAATTGGTCAAAGCGATTAATACAATTCTGGATGGGCATAAATACATTAGTTATGGCGTCGCGGAGCTATTAACCGCTGATCCTGATACAGATGATCAGAAGCCGTTACACGAGTTATTGTCTGAGCGTGAATATGAGATTTTTTACAAGCTAAGCCTAGGCGAGGGAGTAACAAAAATCGCCGACGAGCTATGTCTTAGTGTGAAGACTGTGAGTACTTATCGTACCCGTGTTTTACAAAAGATGAGTATGACTAACAATGCTGACATTATTTATTATGCAATTAAGAATAATTTGATCGATTGATAAGATTGATCGATGCATTGAAGTAGTTTAGTTGCGCGGTAAATTTGATGTAAAGACAATTGAAAAATGTTCCAGAACCTAAGGCGATTGCAGATAGGCTCAGCTCTATTTAGTGTGCTTTATTATTCGTAATGTTGGTTTCCGTTACGGCTCGGGAAGCGCCATTATCAATGCTAAAGATAACTATGGATGCCGTTGAAGTTTGTCAAATACTCATGAAAAAAACTCTCACTTCCGCGCCTGAAAAAAATCACTCAGCACCGCTGCGAATTTTTTTGGTGGAAGATTCCGTCGATGTACGCGATTGGATTATTGAAACCGTCAATGGTATTCAAGGGGTGATATTGGCTGGATTTTCGGCGGAGGAAAATGATGCGCTTGAGAAAATTGATGCTGAAAGTTATGATATTTTGATCCTCGATATAGAGTTGAGGCAAGGCAATGGTATGAACCTGTTGAAGACGTTATCCAAATCGAATAAAAGTATTAACCATCTTAAGATAATTTTCAGTAACAATGTCAGCCAGGTCTACCGGCGGGCTGGAGAGCAATACGGTGTCCGCTTCTTTTTTGACAAAACTTCCGAATTTACCAAGTTGCGCACGCTACTTGAAGAATTAGGTTCTAGTATGCATTGATGTGCTTTTGTTACGATAGCAGTGCATTCTGTTTATCAGTCTTATGATACACGCCAGTCGTTCATACGCTGCGCAGTAGCAAAAAAATCCACAGTATGATGTAGTGAAAAACGTTCAGCTACGCTCATTAGGCGTTTGCGGTTTTTTTCTTTGTGCGCGCAAAATCCCCCGTATTTTAGTTGCATGAGTGATACTGTTTGCCTTAGCATAAAACCCCGGATTATAGAGATGATGTTTATCTGCGATGGTGATCAGTTGGACGAGAGGGGCAAGAAAATATGAATAAAAAAAAATCGCCAGATGAAAAGGAAATAAGCGACGACCATCCGCATTACCAATATCTGCTTAAAAGCCGCGCACTTGAGCGCTTTGCGCTATCCGGCATTTACGTATCTCGTACTATCGCCACCGCAGTAACCTTAATATTGGTTGTCATGGTGGCTTCGTGTCTGACTCTGGTATGCGCTTTATACGGGGTGAAAGGTAGCGGAGTACTGTTGCAGTTTAGTACTTTGCAACCCAATGTTGTCCTGGGATTCTTGATGGGCGGGGCAGCTCTTCTACTTCAATGTTCGCCGTTAGCCGACAAGTGGCCGATCAAGTTTTTGACGCAAATATTGGCCGTATTGATGCTAGTGCCAGCCATCGCTGTATTGGCCGAGCAACTGCTTGGGTCTGCTAGCCAGTTCGAACATTTTTTTCTGCTATTTACCTGGAGCGGGATGTCCGGCTTTGCCGAAATGCATCCATTCGTTGCGGTTGGTTTTATCTTTTCTGGGGTCGCTTTGCTGGTCCTCGACTATCGAACTCAGAGACAACATTATCCGGCTGAATATCTGGCAAGTGTTTTGATTTTTTTGAGCACAATTCCATTGTTTGGCTATCTATATGATGTCGACGTCTTGACTCATATGATGTACGAAAGAGGCGTGCCGTTAGTCGCTGAGTTGTGTTTCTTGTTATTTGGATTGGCCTTGTTAATGTCTCGTCCACGCCATTTATTGATGGCGATTATTACGCGGCATGCGCCTGGTGGACAAATATTGCGGCGCTCATTACCGCAGATGTTGATTTTGTTAGCGGTGTTGAATTGGTGTGTAGATTGGGGCGCCCGCGAAGAATTATATGACTACAATTTGGTGCCACCTTTATTGACTATCATTGGCGGTGGACTGTTCTTGTTTATTTTTTGGCGAACGGCAGGAAAGGTCGATCAAGAATATAGCGCGCGTTTAAAAAGTGCTGCCGAATTAGCGGAAGCGAGCGCCTTATTAATCGCGGTTAGTGACAATACTAACGATCCAATATTTGTTAAAAATCGGACTGGGAATTTAATTTTTGCAAATCCGGCGTGTCTTCGACAATTCGATATGAGTTGGAGTGAGGCTAAGCTTCGGCGGAGTCGTGATCTATTTTTGCGTCAGGAAGATGCCGACCGGATAGATCATGACGATGTAGGCATTATGGAAGCCGGTGTGTCCCAAACCATAGAGCAAACAATTCTTCTCAAAAGCGGCATTGTGACATTTCAAGTGACCAAGTCGCCTTGGTCCGACTCGCAAGGAAAGATCATGGGAATCGTCGGCATTGCGACCGATATTACTGAGCGGAAGCATGCAGAAGATTCACTCAGGCGAAGGGAGTTGGAACTGGAACGCACCATTTTTCAACGTACCGCTTTACTGCGCGATCTGACGAATCATATTGAAGATGTCCGCGAAGAGGAGAAGCGCGCCATTGCACGGGAGTTGCACGACAACATGGGGGCTGCGCTTACCGCATTAAGTATGCATTTGGAAGGCGTCTATAAAGTTTTCCCGGATGATCCTGTATGGGAAGAGCGCCAAACCCGTATTCAAGAATTACTCAGGTCATTGGTTGCTACTACGCGGCGTATTCAAACTGAACTTCGTCCGAATATGCTTGATCTTTTTGGGCTGAAGGCAGCGATCACCGAGCAATTGGAAGATTTCGGGCAACGTACAGGAATTATTTGCCGCGCCAGTTTGCCTGACGAAAATATTTCCATTAATCATAAGATCGAAATCGCTGTTTATCGCATGCTTCAGGAGATATTAAATAACGTCGCCAAACATGCGCAAGCTACCAAAATTAACGTAGTACTCGATGTGGATGAAGATCGGCTGGCGCTGACAATTTGTGACGACGGTATCGGCATGTCGCAAGAGTGTATTGACAATACCCATACGCATGGGTTGCGCGGGTTAAAAGAACGCGCAAGTTTTCTCGGTGGACGGGTGATGTTTAAGCCGGGTCGGGTTAATGGATTAGAGGTGGGCACGAGAGTAGAAATCGAGGTGCCACTGGTTTCGCGGTTGGGTGACGCCAGCGATGGTGAACACCTCAATTAGCGGATCGATAAAAGTTAATGTTGACTGGACTTCATAATCTCCTACGTGCTTATCGGAGGATGTCTGATGGATTTTACTGCGCAGTTTAATTAACCTAAGAGTACATTCAGGGCCGAGATTACACGGCGATGTAAATTTTGCCAAAAGCCTTTATGTGTAACGAAACCAAGTTATATCCAGCAATATCGCCATACTCAGTATGGTTGTAGCTGGTTTCTCCCAATGTGTTTTATTCACTCAGGAGTAAAAAATGAATAAAGACCAAGTCAAAGGTAACGTCAAAGAAGCTGCAGGGAAAATCCAGGAAAAAACTGGAAAATTGGTTGGTAGCCACAATCAACAAGCAAAAGGTCTTGAAAAACAAGTTTCTGGTAAAGTCCAAAAAACTGTTGGTGACGTTAAAGAGTCCGTAAAGAATACACAAAAGGGTCATTAATCCTTGGTTGGGTGACGAATTAACGTGCACAAAGAAAGCAGCAGGATGTTTGTGTTCGTTAGCTCTCTACGCTTAACTAAACTCGATAAAAAAACGCGCTATTTGTTACATTTTTTTTAACGCGTTTTGAAGATACGATTAGCGGCCCACGTTTTATTTATATGAGGATTTGACCGTCGAAAAAAAAAGCCCAAAAAAAGAGCCCGTGTGATAACGGGCTCTTTGCATTTATACTCAGGAATCTGACGCCACGAGAATACTGCACGGAATTTTTTCTACTAAAAGGCTATCGGTGGAGCCACGCCACCATCGTAACGCCAACGGCTTCTTGCGTGAATGAGCAATGATCACCAAATCAATCCCAAGTTGCGTCACTAAATCGCTAATGACATTGATCGGCTCACCGCTTTCAAAATGGGTGATGACATTTAGGCCGACATCGCTGAGCAGCTTATGTCCTTTGGTGAGCTCTTGTTCCAATAAAGCTTTTTCTGACGTAATAGCGGATTCAGCGACGAATTCCCCAGCCATCAGGTAGGTCGCAAGATTTATAACCCCTAATAAATGTACTTCTACTTCAGAACCGGGAGCAAGGCGGATGCACGCGTGGAGCGCGCAGCGACTTTCGGGTGTGCCATTGTAAGCGATAAGAATTTTTCGGTACATATGCCCTCCGGTGGTGGTCGGTTTTTTAGCAGTTTCTTACTAGTCCTGCTAATCATAGCGCAGACTGGGAGTAGTCACCAGACGTATGCTGCGGGTGCGGCTGGTTTGATCTAACAGCATGCTTCTATTGCCTTGGTTGCATATCTCAAAGTAGACTGTTCAACGTAGACTATTAGCGGTATCTCAAGATAACACTAAAGGGCTATGGCGGTGAAAGGGTTGGGAAGGTTATAGCGCGCTATTTTCGGCATCGATTTTTAAGCTAATCACTGTTGGTAGTGATATTGGACAACAATTCAATGTACTAAGGTAGTAATGTATCAAGAGAAGGGGAAATCGATGTCAAATGAAAATGAGAATCTGGTGCTGGCGCAGGTTGCGAACCAGACTACAGCAGCATCCAACGAAGTCGTCATAGTCGGTGGTGGCGCAGGTGGCCTTGAACTGGCTTGTAAGTTGGGCCGTAAACTGGGGCATGGTCATGTCACTCTGGTTGATCGTACCCTTTATCATATCTGGAAGCCCTCTTTGCATGAGGTTGCGGCGGGAACGCGTGATATCCACCAGGAAGGTTTGTCCTACCAGATGTTGGCGCATGATAATAAATTCCGTTTTGTGTATGGTGCTTTGACCGCCCTTGATGCAATTAACAATACCATTACAGTTGATGCGATCAATGACGAGGCTGGTGTAGAGGTCGTGCCGCCACGACAAATTGCCTTTGGCCGACTGGTTATTGCAGTGGGAAGTGTCTCCAATTATTTCGGGCTGAACGGCGCCGAGAAAAACACCATTTCACTTAACTCAACCGAGGACGCGGAGTATTTTCGCCGGCGATTGCTCAAATTGCTGACGCTGGCCGACCTCAAAAAGGAATTTTCACCGGATGCCGGTATTGATATCGTGATCGTGGGAGGCGGTGCTACCGGTGTTGAACTAGCAGCAGAATTACGTGAAGCCAGCGGCGTGTATACAGATTACGATTTTCCGAGATTGCATCCCGATAAGGATGTGCGTATTACGATCCTTGAAGGCGCACCGCGGCTGCTGGCCCCTTTACCGGAACGTGTCGCTAATGCGGCAACCAAGTTGCTGAGGGAGAGGGATGTGCGCGTAGTCACGGGCTGTCGCGTAGCCAGTATTGCGGAACAATTTGTCACTGACGCAAACGGTAACGATTACGCTTTTGATCTCTGCGTTTGGTCAGCCGGCATCAAGGCACCCGATTTATTAAAAACATTGGGATTGCCCGTAACCGGGTTGGGCCAACTCCAGGTTGACGGCGGTTTAAAGGTGAAAGATAGTAAGAATATCTACGCATTAGGCGATTGTGCTGCCTGCGTGAGCGCTGATGGCAGACTCGTGCCGCCCAGAGCGCAAGCGGCGCATCAACAAGCCGACTATTTGTTAGCGATATTTGTTCGTGAGCATAAAGGTCAACCAGTGAATACGGCCGCCTACGTTTATACAGACCACGGTTCGCTTGTGTCTTTTGGGAGAAGTACGTCGGTTGGTACTTTAATGGGTTCGCTATCAAAACTGGGCTGGTTTGTTGATGGTTTTTTTGCGCGCATGATGTACACCAGTTTGCATTTGTTGCACTTGAACGCACTCTTAGGGCCGATTCGCACTGGTGTTACGGCGACCGCAAGCAGCTTGATGAAGCACGCTAAACCTTCGGTCAAACTGCATTAAAAACACATCAACCCCGTACACGTTTGCACGTGTACGGGGTTGATGTGTGGATATTTCCGGTTGGATGGTATCCGGATGTCGGCCCGTTATTGTATGCGTAGCTGATTGAGTGCGGCATGTTTAGGAGCTAACACTTTATTTTCCAATTTGATTGCCAACCACGCCACCAACGGCGGCACCACCCACAGTACCAAGTGCGCTACCGCCGGTTAATACAGCACCAGCAACTCCGCCAACTCCGGCACCGACGGCCGTATCAGCGCCGCGGTGAGACATGCCGCTGCAACCGCTTAGTGACGCAACAAATGCTAAAGCAAGAGTCCCAACTAACATGTGGTGTAGAGTTTTCATGATGCATCCTTTTAGGGAAAGTGATCGGGAGGGTTCCCGACAAAAAATTGCATTCAGGCCTAACTGACATTTTTTGATATTTTCTGAGAATGACGGTTTATATTCGTATTATTTGCCTTTGCAGATGCAATGGCTATCGGTCAACCACGCATTGCTTTGTAGGACTTTTCCCTCATGGAAAATGATTAGTCGTATAAAGATCACGCTATTTTGTTGTAATGCTGAGGTGTTTTTGTGTTGATAGCCGAGATGCTGACTGGGCGTGAGGGGACGTGAATGGCTGTATCTATTTTTGTATAAATCTTAACTTATGGAAAGTTGCAAAGTTGATATGAAGGTGGCAGTAATCCAACCAATTACACAATACTTATCCCGCTTCGCCCTTCAGTCGAGGGGCGGATTTTTTGTGCTGGCAATGGCATGTGCTGGTGGCGTTAGCGCAGCTGACTTGTCGCGCCATGAAGGTCTGTTTCTGCGTCACGTTGCCGAGGGCGGCTATACCGAAGTAGAGGCAAGTAAGTTAGCACAGACGCGTCTTAGTAGTCCTGAAGTGAAAAAATTTGCTGCCGCGCTAATCGCTGATCAAGATGTAATAACAACAGAATTGGGACGATTGGCCTTGGCCAAGGGAGTGATACTTCCCTTGAATCCCAATAAGATGCAGCGGGCAACCATTTTGAAATTATCAAAACTTAGCGGAATTCGTTTTGATAAAGAATTCAGTCGAGAGATCGGTGTCCTGGCGCACAAGGACCGGATCGCATTGTTTGAGCAGGCGCAAAAAAGAGCGAAAGATGCCGATGTTAAGGAGTTTGCGATTAAGACGCTGCCAATGCTCGAGCAGCAATTGACACAGGGGCAACTGCTGAAGCTGATCGTCGATAAACGCAAGGTGCGAAATTAGTCTTAAATTAGTCTTCATTGCTCTGTTCGATGTGGACGTTTGTTATTTTGCTGCGTCTAAGGCGGCTACTCGTTCGCAATTTCAACTCATATCTCAACACGCTCTGGCACGTTAAAAATGTAGCTAGACGCGGTAAATCGTAAAAAGCATCAAAACGTAACCAATCTCTCGCAGGTGTAATAGTCTGTTTCGAAGCGCTTTACTTGGTTCTAACACTGCTATATTCAATTCAACGCATCGTGAATAGGTAATTTAAAGCTTATCAACGATGTTTTTGGGAATATCAGCCTGGCTGAGTTAACCATAAGAGTCGCACCGTATGTCGATCCTGAAAGGACTATTTCATGTTAACCAAAAAAGTAATCATCTCCGCGCTGTTTATTGCTGCAGCTACTACTGTTTCTGTCTCGGCGTCAGCGTATGACCAAGGGACTAATCTGGTAATCGGTGGTGTCGCGGGAGCTGCTATTGGTAGCGTCGTTGGTGGTCGGAATGGCGCGGTTTTAGGTGGTGTGCTGGGTGCAGTGGTTGGCGCGAGCGCGGGTGGCAATCAAGGTCGAGGTTATCACGATCGTGGTTACTATGATCGCGGCGATTACAACCGCCGTTCAACTGCTTATTACGCGCCTCCCGCAGTCTATGTGCGTCCTGAACCAGTTTATTATCGCCCGGCACCGCAAGTCTATTATCAACCAGCACGGGTTTATGAGCGTCAAGATTATAATCATCGAGACTATGAACCGCGCTACGATCATGGCTATTACGAGCGTTAAAGCAGGGTGATTATTAAAGGATGAGTGCGTCGTTGCGTAATGGCGTTTTCACCCTGGTAGCTAATAAGAAATGACGTAATACAACAAATGCCGATCTGGGAAGCCCCCGCATCGGCATTTTCGTTTTTATAAGCAGTGCTTGCCATTGACCGTATTCGGAGGATACTTAGTTGTCAGGACTTACGCAAAAATGCTCTAGCGTCGTTGTGCTTTCCTTGCCGTCAACGTGGCGCAGTACTAGCGTACTGTCTGCGCCGGCATGGTTGGCAAGCACGTTGCTGGGACAATTTTGCGTAAGTCCTGATTATGTTGTTTTATGGCTTTTGATATAGTAAAAAGGTAGCCTGAACAGTCTCAGTGCGGACTTTTTGGAAGAAAAAATCCTGTGTATCGAATTGCCATTGTTATATCAATAGGAGGATCTCATGCCTGAAAGTAAACAATCGCCTAAGTCCGCAGTCATACCAACTGAAGTAGAGAAAACCAACTCGTCACGACGGGCATCATCACATCGTCAATCTGCGTTTGGTCACGCATTGGATGGGAGTCAGCAGCTTGATATCCTGGAAGAGCAGGTCTACGCGAATACCGACGCACCCGGTAAGGATCGTCCCATGGTGTCAACGGAAGTACGCGATTCCGATAAAAAGTAGAGTGCGCCTGTCACCATGGCACGTTATTTTTGCTGAATAGTTACGGCTCGCCCCGCCCCGCTTGCTGTGACAGCTTGATGCTGTACGTTTTTTAATGACGTGCAGTATTTCATCTATCATCCTCCCATCGCGCGGTTTTTACGCCGTCGTTATCATCATTGACCGCTATGTCATCGCGATATGTTGCATGCGACATATGCTGCGACTGCGATTTCACAATACAGTGCACCGTCTTATTTGCCGAACATTGGTATACTCCGAGACTGTTTTTATTTCATATTCTGTGATTGTGTCCTTACTCTCTATTCGCTCACTGATTCTTGTTCAATGGCACGGCTTGGCGTGCGCCGCAAACAATACGAGATCGGGGAGGCTAGCTAGGTTGTTAGAAGAAGGTGTGCTCTTTTGGATGGCGCAAATCACAAAACACTGTAAAACAGGCAACTTCCCACATGCAAAGTAATCGCCCGAAAGATGGTTAAACCAATGTTAATTCGTCTCAACACGCAAGCGTTACATCGTGCGTGGCATGCGGTAGTGCGCGTTAGCATATGCGTTGTTTTGTCCTGTAGTTGCGTTGGCTTTGCCGCGCAGGCTATCGGAGCCAATGCCGTCCCCGTTGTGGATGTTGATCAAGCATCGGTTCCGGATACGATCGGACAGCGATTGTTGGCCTGTACCGCGTGTCACGGCAAGCAAGGACGCGCCGCCAGCGACGGTTATTACCCGCGTATCGCCGGTAAACCGGCAGGCTATCTGTACAACCAGCTCGTCAACTTTCGCAGCGGACGCCGACAATATCCGATGATGACTTATATGGTCGATCATATGTCTGATACTTATTTACGCGAAATAGCCGATTACTTTTCAGATCAACATCCACCTTATCCGCCACCACAACCATTTACGCTATCGACTGCCGATTTTCAGCGTGGACAAACTTTGGTGCAACATGGCGACGTTAGCAAAAAAATCCCCGCATGCATTGCCTGTCATGGCACGGCAATGACTGGCGTTCTGCCGGCAACTCCGGGGTTACTTGGCTTACCGCGTGATTATCTGGTCGCGCAGATCGGTGCCTGGCAGACCGGCGTGCGGCACGCTGCGGTACCGGATTGTATGTCGCAAGTGGCGAAGCGACTAAGCGCTGCCGATATCGGTGCGGTCGCCTCCTGGCTAGCTGCGCAACCTGTTCCTGAAGGCGCGACTGCGGCCGCTCCCTCAGCGCTAAAACTTCCGCTTGCCTGTGGCAGCGTTCCACATTGAGCGGAGAGATGCATGACACGTTTTAAGCGTATTTTGTTATGGAGTATTGGCAGCCTGGTCCTGCTGGCGATTATCATCATCGGGTGGCTGGCGTTTATGAATATCGACGATGCTGATCCCCGCGCCACGCAGATAGCAGCGCCGCTAGCACCACTAGCACCGCATCAACTTGCCGATCAAATTGCGCGCGGTGCTTATCTCACCCGTGCCGGAGATTGCATGGCTTGCCACACCGTTCGCGGTGGGCAAAAATATGCGGGCGGGCGAGCAATTGTTACGCCATTCGGCGCGATTTACGCACCGAATCTGACACCTGATCAGCAAACCGGAATCGGGCGTTGGAACGCAAACGATTTTTGGCGCGCGCTACATAACGGCAAGTCGAAGGATGGCAGTTTGTTATACCCCGCTTTCCCCTATACCAATTACACAAAAGTATCGCGATCGGACGCCGATGCCATGTTTGCGTACTTGCAAAGCATGCCAGCAGTAAAGCAAAAGAACACTGCGCCACAGTTACGATTTCCGTATAACAATCGTGTTTTGCTTTATGGTTGGCGCGCTCTATATTTTCGGCCTGGTGTGTATCAGCCCGAAAGTGCGCAATCGGTGGAGTGGAACCGCGGTGCCTATCTGGTTCAGGGTCTCGGCCATTGCAGCGCCTGCCATTCAGCGCGTAACGCGCTGGGAGGACTCAATCTGAAAGGCGAACTCGGCGGTGGCTTTATTCCTGTCGTGAACTGGTATGCACCATCATTAACGTCCGACGTCGAGATCGGTTTGGGTGATTGGGAGATATCACATATCGCGGCGCTGCTAAAGACGGGTGTATCGTCGCGCAGTGCAGTGTTTGGGCCCATGGCCGAAGTGGTGTCGGCCAGTTTGCAGCATTTGCATGATAAGGATATTACTGCAATGGCGGTCTACCTAAAAACGTTACCTCGTTCAGATGGCCGGCCGGTTGCAGAGAAGGAATATGCGCGGCCGCATGAGATCGATCAAGTCCTTGAATTAGGCGCAAAGGTCTACAAAGACAATTGTGTTGCATGTCACCTTACTTCCGGCAAAGGTGCGCCTTCAGCCTATCCGCCATTGAAGGGTAATCGTGCTATTACGATGCCATCTGCGGTCAACGCGATACGGGTTGTCATGTACGGTGGTTTTGCGCCGACAACGGTTGGCAATCCGCGCCCTTACGGAATGCCGCCGTTCGCGCAGGATTTAACGGATGCAGAAGTTGCGGCCGTAGTTTCCTACATTCGCAACTCATGGGGTAACAGCGCTACGTTGGTATCACCATCCGAAGTGAATCGGTATCGCAGTGTGCCCTTAGATTAATGGTTTCGGTAGTGTAAGATAGTGTTAGATAAGTATTGTCGTTATTAAAAAAGCAGCCAGATGGCTGCTTTTTTAATTGGTACCATAAGCAACGCTTCGTCTCAATTGATAGTCTCAATTATTGCATATCCATTATTGCTGCTGATCCTTTGGCCCATCGATCGTCAGCATAATTTTGCCGATATGCGTGCTGCTCTCCATCAAAGCATGCGCTTGCGCAGCCTGTTCGAGCGGGAAGGTTTTAAAGATCACCGGCTTAATTTTTCCAGCTGCCAACAACGGCCAGATGCGCGTTTGTAGTTGGGCCGCGACAGCACCTTTGAAAGCAATCGGCCGCGGTCGTAACGTTGAGCCGGTGATGGTCAGACGGCGCATCATGATTTTACTAAAGTTCAGCTTGGCACTATTTCCACCTAGCGTCGCAATGAAAACGAGACGACCGTCTTCAGCCATGCAATCTATTTCGCGCGGTGCATAATCACCTGCCACCATATCCAGAATGACATCCACGCCTTTCCCAGCGGTCAATGATTTCACCACCTCTACAAAATCTTCAGTGCGGTAATTGATAGCCCGAACAGCACCCAGATCTTCACAAGCCCGGCATTTTTCGTCCGAACCAGCGGTGGCAAAAACCTGGTGTCCAAGCGCTGTGGCAATTTGTATCGCGGCTGCACCGATTCCCGAACTACCGCCTTGAACCAATAAGGTTTCATTTCCCGTTAATCTGCCCCGCTCAAAAACATTACTCCATACAGTAAAGAAGGTCTCAGGTAAGGAGGCGGCTTCGAGCACGGTCCAATTCTTGGGAATAGGTAGACATTGCACAGCAGGCGTGGTGCAATATTCCGCGTATCCGCCGCCAGGAACCAATGCACAAACTAGATCGCCTTTTTTAAAGTGTGTTTCAGAAAAGTCTCCATCGACTATTTCGCCGGCGACTTCCAGTCCGGGCAAATCCGAGGCATCAGGTGGGGGCGCGTAGTTGCCACTGCGCTGAAACACGTCTGGACGATTGACGCCAGCTACCTGGACCTTGATCAGCAATTCACCGGCCTTAAAAACGGGAATAGGGCGTTCACGGATTTGTAATACGTCTGGCCCACCATGTTGTGTAATTTCAATAACGCGCATTGGGATTTCTCTCTTTTCTTGGCTAGATGGGTAGTATCGAAGACTTTATCGGCGATGTCTTCATATCTCCACTTAAGTTGAGTCACTTAATTTCGTGCACTTAAATTCGATCCCGACCAATAACCATGGTTTGTTTGATAATGGGATGCGTTATTGTATGACGACTTCTGTTCCTACGCTGTCGCCACGCTATCCGATGATATTAAAATATCATTTAAGAAATTTGAATGAGTCTATTTTGGTCGATGCGGAACTTTGCTACTTACGGTACAGTCAATGCATTGCTTCAGAGGCAACGAACAACCATGAGCGTATGAAAAATTCAAACACCCCTATTCGCTATACAACAACCGCTATCAGGATGCACTGGTTGGTCGCACTATTAATTTTTGCAGCGTTTGGGATGGGCTGGTATATGACCGGCATCCCCGGCCTTACGCCGCAAAAACTGAAGTTATTTTCGTGGCATAAATGGCTCGGCGTGACGGTCTTTGGCTTGGCGGTGATCCGCGTTGCATGGCGCTTATTACATCCAGCCCCGCCTTTGCCGATGGGTATTCCTCGTTGGCAGCAGAAAGCTGCGCATCTGGTACATCAACTGTTGTATGTGTTGATTATCGCGATTCCGCTGACGGGTTATTTTTACAGCGCCGCATCAGGGATTCCTGTGGTGTATTTGGGTTTGTTTAAAATGCCCATGCTGATTGAAAAAAATGATCAGCTAAAATCTATTTTGGGACCGACGCATGTCTGGTTGAATTATTTGATGGCGACAATTGTGTTAGCGCATGTTCTGGCTGCATTGAAGCATCAGTTGATTGACCGTGATGGTACGTTGAGTCGTATGCTGCCATTTCTAAAGTAAGTTTTTTCACTTCCTGATCAGGGATAAAAGAAACGCCCTTGAAATGATTCGAAAAATAATGAAGGAGTAATGTTAGTGAAAAATTTTCTTATGCAATCGACGATAGCAAAATCGACGATAGTACTGGCTCTGATTGGTGCGATAGCCGGGATGGCTAATACTGCCTGGGCACAACTTGATGTGGCTAAAAGTTCGGTCAGCATTGTAGCCAAACAATTGGGCGTGCCGATGGACGGTAAATTTAAAAAATTTGAAGCAACGGTAGATTTCAATCCAGCTAAGTTGGCGCAATCAACAGCCAAGGTCGATATCGATATGGCGAGTTTCGACATTGGCGCGGAAGAGTACAACAAAGAAGTACGCGGTAAGGACTGGTTTGATACTGCTAAATATCCTAAAGCGACGTTTGTTTCCAGCAGTATTAAGCAGGGCGCGTCTGGCAAATATGACGTTGTCGGTAAACTTACCATCAAGGGCCGGACGCAAGATGTTGTAATTGGTGCGAGCTATAAGCAGGATGCTGGGGGTAACGTGTTTGAAGGCGTATTGCCGATTAAACGCAACGCGTTCAGCATAGGCGAGGGCGATTGGAAAGATACCTCAGTTGTCGCTGATGAAGTACAGATCAAATTTCGTATTGTCACTGCAGTAAAAAAATAAGTGTCCGTCAAACCTCGTAAGCAAAAGGTCTGCAAATTTTGAGGGACTAAGTTGATGCATTAAGTTGATGCGCTAAGAATTTTTATGACACACGGCTAAGTTTCGAGGCCATTCATTCAACGAAAAGGAAAACGATGAAACTACGTACTTTGGTTGCTGCCTTTGCGGCACTGTTTGCAACCGCTGCAATGGCTGCTCCCGCGACCTATAATCTGGATCCGACTCATACGTATCCAAGTTTTGAGGCCGATCACATGGGCGGTTTGTCTAAATGGCGTGGCAAATTCACGAAAAGTAGCGGTACCGTGTTGCTCGATCGTGCTGCCAAAACAGGATCAATCGAGATCAAAATTGATCCTGCATCAATCGACTTTGGTAATGCCAAGCTGAACGATCACGCTAAAAGCGCCGATATGTTTGACGTCGCTAAATTTCCTGAGGTTACCTATAAAGGAAAGTTTATCAAGTTTGACGGCGACGTCCCGAAAGAAGTTGAGGGCGAACTGACGATGCACGGCGTCACTAAGAAAGTGAATCTTAAGATTGACGATTTTCTTTGCAAGATCAACCCAATGTTGAAGCGTGAAGTGTGCGGTGCCGACGTTGACGGTAAATTTAATCGTGATGATTTTGGCATCGACTACGGCAAAAAAATGGGTTTCAAACAGGAAGTAAAATTGAAGATTCAGGTTGAAGGTATCAATCAGAACTAATGCTGTATTTTTCTAAAAAAACCGTTGCCATCTATTGCAGCGGTTTTTTTATTTCCTCTAATGTTGAATCCAGGCTTCACCAGTAATGTTGTCGACCCGCGAGGCGAGGCAATGGTGGTCGTGCCCTATTTTGTTGACGTCAGACCGGCTTGCACTCGCACTCCCCATTAAGCGCTTCCTGTTCCTTCTGACGTCCTTTTAAGTGCCGTGCGGCAGAGTTTGTATCAATATAAAATACGGCTAACCAGCAAAACTCATCTATATCGTCAGAATGTGAATAATCGCTATCCGATGGATTAGAGGACCGCTGCAACTTTTAGATTTTAAAAAAATGAGATGTCGACTAAATCGCCAACCGTTGCCAACTGGGTAGCTGGTTGTGCTTAGCGATTAGGGTGATCCAAAAATCTCCCATACTCCGATCAAAAAAAGTGGTGAAACAAATGGTGATACGAGTGGTGACGCAAACGGAAATGCAGGCGGTGATACCAACGAAGGTGCAAACCGAACGGGCGGCACAACAATCTGACCCTGCGCACAATAATCATCCCGCACAGGAACCGCCATCGGTGCGGGCATTATTTTTAGGGTTTCTCGGGTTGGGATTGATCGGATTTGGTGGAGTGCTACCTCTGGCACGCCGTATGTTGGTTGAGCAGCGTCGGTGGCTAACCGATGCGGAGTTCACTGATCTTCTTGGTCTGTGTCAGTTTCTGCCCGGTGGCAATATCATTAATCTCTCGGTAGCGATCGGATTGCAGTTTCGTGGTATCCGAGGTGCGCTTGCCGCTCTGCTGGGATTGATCGCGGCGCCGACTGCCATTGTGATTGCCCTTGGGGTTATTTACGAGCGCTTTCAGAATGATACCCATATCGCGCATATGTTTGCCGGTCTCGCGGCGGCGGCGGCGGGGTTACTTATATCGACCGCTTTAAAGATGGCAACACCGCTACGCCGCAAACCGTTAGGGATCTTGATAGCAGCCACCTTCTTCGTCGCGATTGCGTTGTTGCGTTTGCCGTTATTACCAACAATGTTGGTCTTGGTTCCTGTCAGTATTCTTGTTACATGGCGGTGGGCGGCATGATTGCAGTTCTTCTTTCCCTTGCTGCCATTTTTTCAGAACTTTCATTGCTTGCCTTTGGCGGTGGCAATACCATACTGCCAGAGATGCAGCGTCAGGTTGTCCATATTCATCACTGGATGTCGGCGCAGGAGTTCAGTGCCATGTTCGCGCTGGCGCAGGCCGCACCGGGGCCAAACATGATGGTGGTGACGCTGGTTGGCTGGCATGTAGCAGGGTGGCCAGGCGTGATTGTGACGTCAATCGCAAAATTCGGCCCGTCATCGATACTCACCGGCATTACCTTGCATTATTGGCGACGGTTTAAGGATGAGCCTTGGCGCGGTATTGTGCAGGCTGGTCTGGTTCCTGTGACGGTTGGTTTGGTGGCGGCGAGCGCGTCATTGATCACGGAGGCATCCGTTCATGCCTTGATATTGGGAGCGATCACACTGGGTTGCGTCGTGGGTACGTTGAAAACCCGATTACATCCATTATGGTTTTTGGCTGTGGGTGCGTTAGTTGGATTGACTGGGTTTGGTCAGTGATCTCAAAAATATTGGTAAAGCTGAGAGCCTGGATTAAAAATAGCCGTGTGGCTTACTGGGAAAAGTGTGATGGCTTTTTAAGGTAGAGACCCGGTGCCGAAAACGACGTCAACATGACAGAAGCAACGGCTGAACAAAATAGAGGATGAAGCAGAAATACAAAAGGGTTCCAGATCGAAATCTGGAACCCTTTTTATTTTGGTAGGCCGTGCGGGATTCGAACCTGCGACCAACGGATTAAAAGTCCGCTGCTCTACCAGCTGAGCTAACGACCCAAAACAGTGCTGCTAAGTGCAATCAAAAAAGCCGTCTTTTGTTCACACTTACTTAAAAACTAAACGACGTTATTTCTGAAAATTTCTGAAATAACAAAGGGTTTTAGATTTCGTCTAAAACCCTTTTTTATTCGTGGTAGGCCGTGCGGGATTCGAACCTGCGACCAACGGATTAAAAGTCCGCTGCTCTACCAGCTGAGCTAACGACCCGAAAGAACGCTATTATAGAGAAGGTGTAGGCACTATGTCAAACTACTCTTGTCTTTTTATTTCATCTTCGTGAAAAGACTGCTTTTAGTTCACTTTGCACCGGCTAAACGTTCTTTAGCAGTCACAGCCGCAGGCGTGTTTGGATATTGAGAGATGACTTGCTCAAGTGATTTTTTTGCAGCGCCCTTGTCCTTCAACTCAGTGTAACTACTCGACATGTTCAAAAGAGCGTCAGCCGCTTTCGGATTGTCGGGATATTTTTTGATCACCACTTGCTGTGCCGCTATGGCGTTTTTATAGTCGCGTTGCGCAAAGTACGAATTGCCCAACCAGTATTGTGCCGAAGGCGCAAAGCCTGACGCTGGATAGCGCCTCAGATAATCGGAGAACGCCGCGGTAGCGCCTTTGTAGTCGCCACCCTTGAAACTGGCTAGCGCAGCGTCATACGATTTCTGCTCGTTAGGATCAATGCTGACTTCCTGGCCATCAACGTTGACTTTTTGCGGCTCCAGTTTACGCAAACGATTATCCAGATCGACATAAAAATCTTTCTGGCGTTGCTGCGTATTGGCAACCTCGTTGGTCAACACTTCAATCTGTCCTCGTAGCTTGGCGATCTCTTGATTCAATTGATCGTTTTGATCAGCCAGACTAAGTGAGCTGCTCTTATCCGCTTTGCCGTCGACGCGGGCATTCACCGCATCAATTCTGCTGCGAATATCAAGAATTGCGCGTCGTGCTTCAGCATCGTCAAACAAACCGGCGTGGGCTATCGGTGCAAAGCAACCTGCGGCCAGCAAGGCCGCAGTCAGCGTTGATTTAGAAAAAATCCGCATGATCATCACTTGGTTTATTAATAAACGATATCTGCGCGACGATTCTCAGCGAAAGACGCTTCGTCGTTGCCCAGTGCTTTAGGCTTTTCTTTGCCCAGAGAAACGGCTTCTACCTGTGCATCAGGAACACCTAGCAATGCCATTGCTTTACGAACTGCTTCAGCACGTTTCTGGCCCAGTGCCAGATTGTATTCGCGACCGCCGCGGTCATCGGTATTGCCTTGAATGATGATCTTACGACCCTTGTTAGCGATCAGGTATTTAGCGTGCGCTTCAACAACAGAGCGGAACTCTTCTTTGACCGAATAGCTATCGTAGTCGAAATAAATGCTGCGCTTGGACAGAACGCCTTGCGGGTCATTCAATGCATCGCTTGAACCAGCGTTGACCGGGTTGACGGAACGTGGATCTGCTCCACCGGTCATGCTGCCGCGGTCTTCGATCTTAGCCTTGTCGTCAAGCTTGACAGGGGATGAGCATGCGGCAAGTAAAACGGCGCTTGAAACGATAAGGGCAAAGCTACTGAGGTGGCGCATTATTATTCTCCAGAGAGGTGAGTTGTTCAGGACTTCTGCAAAATCGCCCCAATGGGGTTGTGCTTTCCTAACGTTCTTTGTCGGCAGGGTTGGCAAGCCCGCTGCTGGGACAATTTTGCGTAAGTCCTATTGTTTTACTTATTACTTAACTTTAATACACATCGCGATGGAACTACTACTTGGTAATTACTTCATAAACGGGCCCCAGGTCGGCTCCCTGATATCGCCGGCCTGAACGGTCAATCGTTGTTTGACACGGCCATCGACTGAGACAACCGCGAGCGATCCACGACGGCCGCCAGACTCGGTTGCATACATAATGTATTGACCGTTTGGCGAGAAGCTTGGGGACTCGTCTTTAACCGTATCCGACAAACGCTGCTCTTGGTTGTTACCTAAATCCATGGCGTACAACTGGAAGCCACCGCTCCGACGAGAAATATACGCCAATGTTTTGCCATCTGGCGAAATTCGAGGACTGATGTTGTAATTACCGCTAAAAGTCACGCGTTGGGCCTCTCCCCCATTAGCACTCATCTTGTAAATTTGCGGGCCACCACTGCGATCGCTGGTGAAGTAAATACTTTGTCCGTCAGCAGAGAATTGCGGCTCGGTGTCAATGCCGGAAGTATTTGTCAAACGACGCAGGCTGCTACCATCAGCATTGACAACGTACACTTGGGTCAGGCTGTCGCGCGCCAGGGCAATCGCGATTTTGGTGCCATCAGGCGACCAGGATGGGGCCGAGTTACTACCCTTGTAGTTAGCAATAATAGTGCGTTGTTTTGTCACTAGATTCTGCACGTACACAATCGGTTTTTTTGCTTCAAATGACACATATGCTACCTTGGTTCCATCAGGCGACCAAGCTGGCGAAATGATAGGTTCGTTGGATCGCAGAGCGACTTGCGTACCTTCGCCATCTGCATCGGCAATTTCCAAACGATATTCTTTACCAGATTTAGTGACGTACGCAATACGCGTAGCAAAAGCACCACGAATGCCGATCAGTTTTTGATAAATATCGTCGGCAATTTTATGCGCTGAAACGCGGGTGTATTGGGCAGACGACGACAGTGACAGTCCAGAAAGCTGGGCTGACTTAACTGTATCGAGCAACTTATAGCGGACGTCGAACCGGCCATCGGCTAATTTTTCTACACTACCCACAACCAAGGCGTCGGCCCCACGTGATTTCCAATCACCGTAGTTGATTTGCGATGCGTCGGAGACCACGTCGCTGGTATCGATAATCTTAAACATGCCGCTACGCGACAAATCAGCTTTAATGATCGCTGTAATTTGTTGCGGTGCCAGATTTTCATTGCTAAAACCAGCGATTGCGATAGGAATTTGCGTGGCGCCCACGCCTGCAGTTTCAATGCGTAACTGGGCATACACCAATGGCGTCGATATCAGGGCTGTGACGGCTATACCGATCACGGCAATTGAGCGTACTGAATGTCGTATCCAAGTCCCGATTAACGGGCTTGATGGGTTCTTTTTCATAGTTTATTGATCTTTCGGTTTATGGATTCCGATGAAGCTAGAGGGAACAGAACCCGATTTATCTTTTGGATAAGGTGCAGATCTCTCAATTGCACGCTTTACCGCTTCGTCGAAACCCGAGACACCTGAGGGTTTTCGCAAGTGAATACTGGCCACTGATCCATCTGGAAGTAGCTGTACTTCATATTCTACCGACGGATTTCCAGCCATGCCATCGGGCACGTTAAAGTTGATAAATCCTTTTATTTTGGCACCAACTTTTTGGGCGTAACCAGGATCGCCACGCGGTCCTTGAGATTGTGCGGCGGTGCCGGTGCTATTCGATGCGCCATTGCCGGTAGCCTGTCCCAGTAACCGCTTCATATCATCATTATGTCGTTTGTCGGAAGCTGCATCGTCGGCCTTGCGTTGTTTGTCGATAGCAGCTTTTTTAGCCGCCTCTTTTGCCGCCTCCTGTTTCTGCTTCAATTTGTCGTCTGCTTCCGCTGCTTTTTTTGCATCAGCATCCGCTTTTTTCTTATCGTCAGCCGCTTTCTGCTTCGCAGCCAGCTTATCGGCTAATTTTGCGGCATCTTTTTTCTCCTGCGCTTTTTCCTGTTCGTCGGCTTTACGCTGGCGTTCTTTATCCTCAAGAACCTGCTCGGCATGATCTCGATCCTTCTTCTCTTGTACTTTCCGCTTTCGCTCTTTTTCTAATGCAATTTCGGGATCAGGCACGACCGGCTGAACCACTTTTGGTGGCGGTGGTGCTTCCGTTACAACGGGTTTCTGCACGGGTTGCGGGACTGGTTTTTCTATCGGTTCTGGCGGCGGCGTTGGTGTTGGCGGCGGCGGTGCCGCTTCCCGTACCTCCGGGCTCCATACTTCTGCCTCAACGGCTACGGGTACTTGGCTTTGCCAATGGACGCCGATCCACAGGAATACGATCAACGCCGCATGCACTGCTGCTGCCAGAGCGATAGCGCGCCATCGACCCGGTTCTTTTGGTATTGAGTAAGGGATGCGATCTGTCATGAGCAGACTGTCAATTTGCGGCAGTTCGTCACTTGGTCGCCAATCCAACACGGTTGATACCCATTATTTTGGCTTCAGAAATAACCTGTATGACCTCATCATACTTAATATCTTTTTCTGCCGAGATCATCACTGGCATATCAGGATTGTCATCGTGAAGCGATTGCAATTTGGCTTTCAGTTTATTTTTTTCGACTGTTTCCGCTTGGCTGCCACCAGTTTTCTTGCCATTGATACGCACGCTTGAATCGCCATTGGCTTTCAGTGCGATTTCGATGTATTCCGTAGGCGGCGCGACAGACTTAGCAGCGGTGGGTAAGTTGATGACATTGGGATTGACCATCGGGGCCGAAACCATAAAAATCACCAGCAAAACCATCATGACGTCGATATACGGCACGACGTTGATTTCTGCTTTGAATTTGCGCGGACGTCCTCCGCGCATGGATGAGAAGCCCGTCATTAGCGTGCCTGCCGTTGCAAGATGTTAGAGAATTCTTCGATGAAACTTTCAAAGCGGATCGCCAAACGGTCTACATCATGCGCAAAACGGTTGTAAGCAACAACCGCCGGAATCGCGGCAAAAAGACCAATCGCGGTGGCGATCAACGCTTCGGCAATACCCGGAGCAACGGCCGCCAATGTTGCTTGCTGGACATTTGCCAGGCCACGGAACGCATTCATAATGCCCCACACGGTGCCGAACAAACCAACGTAAGGCGAGACCGAGCCGACTGAAGCCAGGAACGCCAGATGAGATTCTAGCGCATCCATTTCACGTTGATACGCGGCACGCATCGCTCGGCGCGAACCATCTAGCAACGCAGCAGAATCAGTACTGGCTTTATGTCCGGCGGATGCTTTGATTTTGCTGAATTCATCCATTCCAGCGGCAAAAATACGTTCCATCGCACCTGTTGCACCTGCGCCACGGCGATTATTTGAGGTCGTTCCCTGATACAACTCGGTGAGATTTCCGCCTGACCAGAAGGCCCGTTCGAACTCTTCTGTTTGGGCGCGCGCGCTTCTGATGGCGAACATCTTGCGGAATATGTATGTCCAACTCATCACAGAGACTGCTAACAATAGCAGCATGACAAGTTGCACAAGCACAGAAGCATTGGTGATGAGAGTGAGAAACGAAAGATCTTGAGTGACGGTCATGTAGGCAGTCTGGATAAATGGTCTTGGGCAGCTGTCTTAACTAACGCCATTCAAAGTGTTAGCAAAACGATCTGTGGTTTTATATTAGCGCTAAATGATGATTAAATTTCTTGAGAGCACTGAGGTGCGTAAAGAGTGATTGTAATCGTTACCAGGTGCTTTCAGTTTCTGATCAGCATTTAGCAGCATTGATAGATTGGATTGTCGTGTCTGGAGCGCAATTAAAAAGGTGCGTTCGTTATGTCATTGATGGAAATTTGTGTGGGACGAATTTGGTCTAATACTCTTTGTGGAATTGCCGCAGGTCGAAATGTATGGGTATTAACACACACCACTTTAATGCGACCAGTTGCTAATAATTTTGGCGTCTCTTCGTCATAACGCCAAGCCTGTTGTATGAAATCAACGGCAACACGGCCAATTTTTTCGACAATGACGGTCAAATTAAGTTCATCGTCAAGACGCGCTGGGGCGTGATAATCGAGTGCGGTGCTTTTGACAACAAACATGACTTCATCGGTTTTGACCAACTGGCTCTGTTCAATTCCCGCCGTGCGCAACCATTCAGTGCGTGCGCGCTCGAAAAATTTCAAATAGTTTGCATAAAAAACAACTCCGCCGGCGTCAGTGTCTTCGTAGTACACGCGGATGGACCAGTTGAAGTCTTTTGCTGTCTCAGATAATACTGCGTTCATGGTGTGTTGGCTGATGTGCTCTGTATGGTTACAGTGAACCGAAATGGGTAAATTTAATGCTTAAAAAGCATGCATGACTAGCTAAGTATTAAGACTAAGGTTTAAGACTGTCGATGAAAGTGCATCTTTAATCTTATTTTTTAGCAATGAAACTGACCGTGTGAGTGATCATTCCCGTGCTGCGGTGCAAAATAAGTAGAAATTGTAGCCCAAACCCGTGGTTTTAAAAACTAGTATCGCCCATGAGATGGTGCTCCGACCGCCTTTGTCGGCTTTTGACAATCTTGCTCTATCGATGCCCTTCACTTACAATACGTCTACCATTTCGTCTCACGTAACTGGCGAAAACCGGACCGATGCAATCTGCTTCGACTCCGGGAAAGATGGGCAACCATCGGGAAGCGTGAGATTTTACCGCCGTGCGCCTGGGCAGCCCGAATGGAACGTACGACTGAGGCTGCCGCATTCCCCCTTCTTTTTGGCCCTCATTCGATGCAGAACCTGAAAAGGTTAACCTCTATCGATTGGAATCATCATGTTTGAAAAAAACCATACCATCTCTAACGTCGATCCAGAATTGTGGACCGCCATTCAGAATGAAAATCATCGTCAGCAAGAACATATCGAACTGATCGCGTCGGAAAACTATTGTTCGCCAGCAGTAATGGAAGCGCAAGGGACACAACTTACTAATAAGTACGCCGAAGGTTATCCGGGCAAGCGCTACTACGGCGGCTGTGAATTTGTCGACGTGGTTGAGCAACTGGCCATTGATCGCGTAAAAGCGCTGTTCGGGGCAGAAGCAGCTAACGTGCAGCCCAATTCGGGCTCGCAAGCAAATCAGGGCGTTTTCTTTGCAGTATTGAAACCCGGCGACACAATCATGGGCATGTCACTGGCTGAAGGCGGTCACTTGACACACGGCATGGCGTTAAACATGTCTGGCAAATGGTTTAATGTGGTTTCGTACGGTCTCAATGAAAAAGAAGAAATCGATTACGAGGCGCTGGAGCGCCTCGCACACGAAAGTAAACCAAAGCTGATCATCGCCGGTGCTTCCGCCTATGCGTTGCGAATCGATTTTGAGCGAATTTCCAAAGTCGCTAAAGCGGTTGGTGCTTATTTTATGGTCGACATGGCGCATTACGCTGGCTTGATCGCGGCGGGCGAGTATCCGAACCCGGTGCCTTACGCTGACTTCGTTACCTCGACAACGCACAAGTCTTTACGTGGACCACGCGGCGGTATTATTTTGATGAAAGCGGAATACGAAAAGATCATCAACTCGGCGATTTTCCCTGGTATCCAGGGCGGTCCGCTGATGCACGTGATTGCGGGAAAAGCTGTTGCCTTTAAGGAAGCGCTGACACCAGAATTCAAAACCTATCAACAACAAGTCGTGAAGAACGCCGATGCATTGGCTAAAGCGTTGATTTCTCGTGGTTTGCGCATTGTTTCCGGTCGTACCGAGTCGCACGTCATGCTGGTTGATTTGCGCGCTAAAAATATTACAGGTAAAGAAGCGGAAGCCATTCTCGGCTCCGCGCACATGACTTGTAATAAAAATGCTATTCCAAATGATCCGGAAAAACCATTCGTCACTTCCGGTATTCGTGTCGGTAGTCCAGCGCTGACAACGCGCGGATTTAAGGAGGCGGAAGCGACCAAGATCGGACATTTGATCGCCGATGTGCTGGATAACCCGCACGATGCGGCGACGATTGAGCGCGTTAAAGTTGAAGTCAAGAAATTGACTGACGCATTTCCTGTGTATGGCTGATCCTTTAGTTTGATGTATTTGTTTGCCGGTATGCAATAGATTATTTTTTTGACCCCGCTAATACTTGAACGGTATTAGCGGCGGTTAAGGCGATTTTATTTGCGCCTCCGTTCTCGGCATTCACTATCAGCATTTATACCGATACTCGATACCAGGATCAGGTCTAGGCATTAAGTATCATCAGTCCTAAGCGTAAGCATTAAGTCCGGGTCCATTCTGGTTTTTAACTAAAATGGGCCCCTATAATATGGCGATAGCAAAAGAAAAATAATGTGCTAGCCAACAGAGCGTCGATCAACCGTTATTTAGATTGCTGCCATCATGAAATGTCCATTCTGCCACCATGAAGAAACCCAGGTTCTGGACACGCGTGTTTCAGAAGAAGGGGATGCCATCCGTCGTCGTCGCCGTTGTACTAAATGCGATAAGCGATTTACGACTCACGAACGGATTGAGTTGGTGATGCCGGTGATCGTCAAAAAAAATGGCAGTCGTACCGAATTTGATCCTGAAAAATTGCGTGCAAGTTTGATGCTCGCGCTACGTAAGCGCCCAGTCTCTGCAGAATCGGTGGATGAGGCATTGCAAAAAATAAAAGAAAAATTGCTTGCCAGCGGTGAGCGTGAAGTCATCACCGGTCGTGTGGGAGAACTGGTCATGCATGAGCTGAAGCAACTTGATAAAATTGCGTATATTCGCTTTGCGTCAGTGTATAAAAGCTTTGAGGACGTGGCAGAATTTCAAAATATGATCGAAGAATTTTCAGGGCCGACCCGAAAAAAATAGCACTCAACTTCCTAAGTTCTGCACTCTGCTCGGCGCAGGATTAAGTCCGCGATTAATCCTAGGCTTAAGTTGGTCCATTTTCCTCGTCGAAAGTGGTTCAGTTGTAATAAAAGACGATAGTATTCGCTCCTCCTTCATTCGATGCGAGGCTGTCTTTGATACCGCATTCTGCCGTTGTTTCTGTTCCGTTGTCCTTTCCAGTATTCACATTGCGTTATGGTTTTACCCTGATTGAGATAATGATCGCGATGCTAGTCGTGATCATATTACTCGCCATTGGTGCGCCATCGATGCGTGCTTTTATTATCGAAACGCGGATGAGCATATACGTGAATCAATTTGTTGCCGCAGCAACGCTGGCACGCACGGAGGCCATCAAGCGCGGCCGTTCAGTGGTGATTTGTCGTAGTGTTCATGCTGAATCGAAACCGGTATTATGCATCTCCAGCGCCAGCGAGGGACGTCCCGATGACGATTGGGGTAGCGGTTGGATTGTGATGGTGCCAGGTGAAAAGGTGGCCTTGCTCCGACATGCCGCATTACACCGCAATACCAGCGTCATCGGTCAGAATAAAGTGATCAAGTACGACGGTTTGGGGCGTCCCGGAGCGAGTTTTACCAAGCTGGTATTGCGTCACGAGGGTAAATTTGAGCGGGTTATTTGTTTGAGCCGAAGTGGTCGCATGAACGTACTGGTAGGCACCTCAGAATGCGGATAATATTTTTCAGGCGACAAAGACTGGCGCGCGCGCCCGATTTATATCGTAAGGTTTGCAAGGCGCGTGAAGGCGGTGTCACCATTGTTGAATTGATGGTGACGATGATGATTAGCGTTGGATTAATCGCAGCGGTAGGCAGTTTGTATTTTGGTAGTAAGACGAGTTACCGGATGAATCAAAACCAGCTTCGGTTGCAGCAAGATGGTCGCTATGCCATGCAATTGATGGAGTTAAACTTGCGGCAAGCCGGTTTTGGGCATTTGACGTCTGCGAGTGTCAACGCTGCTGAAGTCGATAAAACAGATTTTGTTGGCCTAAACGGTGAACCCGGACAGGGCTTGCGAGGCTGTGACTCTGGGTTTACTAAACCGTTGTCGCACGGATTTGTTTGCAACAGCAGTGATGAGGGAGCGGCTGCATTTGAAGTCGCCTATCGCGTGGCAGATACGTTTGATTTTGATAATGGTGCAGGCGCTGATTGCAACGGTTCTCAGGCTGGCGTAGTTGCTTTGCCGGAGAGTCACCCCGGCTACAGCGCCAGTAAGGCTGTGGCGATAGCCAGCAATAGATTTTTTGTGGCCACGCCGTCAGGTCGAAAAACGACATCCTTGTATTGCCAAGGTAATAGCGGCAATGGCCGTAGTATTGCGCAGCCCATACTTAATAACGTAGAGAATATGCGGCTTGTTTTTGGTGTGGCGGCGATTGATGGATTTTCTGTGAAACAGTTTTTGACCGCGACACAAGTTGATGGATTATCGCCAGACCAGCATCAAAATTGGAAAAGGGTGGTCCGCGTCAAATTGTGTTTGCAATTACATGCCAGTGAGCGCAATGCCAGCACGCCGCAGCGTTACGTTGATTGCGATGGCGTGGAGCAGATGGCGACGGACGGTAAATTGCGGACTGTTATGACGAGTATTGTTACACTACGTAATAATGCGGCTACTACGCAGTCTGAGCCAACTTGGCCAAGTTAGCGCAATGAAGCGGCTTATGCGGCTCATAACTTATCTGCTGCTTAATAACAACTTGCTACTTCTTATTACTTTCAACAGGTTCACTATATGACGCACGCTGATGTATTTATGGCCCACGCATTGCGACTGGCAGAACAGGGATTGTTCACCAGTGCACCAAATCCAGCCATCGGTTGTGTCATCGTCAAAGATGGTTTGATTATTGGCGAAGGGCATACACAATCGCCTGGCGGCAATCATGCTGAAGTTGAAGCGCTTAACGATGCGCGTTCCAAAGGGCATGATGTGCAGGGTGCAACCGCTTATGTGACTCTTGAACCTTGTAGTCACTTCGGGCGCACACCGCCTTGCGCGGACGCATTGGTGAGCGCTGGCCTGGCAAAAGTGGTGGCAGCAATGGCCGATCCTAATCCTTTGGTTGCCGGTAAGGGTTTTGAACGACTCAGGGCTGCAGGAATTGTCGTAGAAACTGACGTTCTGGCAGAACAGGCACGGGAGCTGAACATTGGTTTTTTCTCTCGTATGCAGAGTGGGAAGCCATGGGTCAGACTCAAGGTCGCCGCGAGTCTGGACGGTAGAACGGCGCTCTATAATGGACAAAGTCAGTGGATTACCTCTTCTCAAGCACGTGACGACGGGCATCTCTGGCGCGCCCGCGCTGGTGTAATTTTGACCGGAATCGGGACGGTAAAGCAAGATGATCCGCAACTGACCGTGCGGGCCATTTCGGTGGTACGGCAACCATTGCGTGTCATCATCGACAGCAAACTGGGTATTGACCCGAAAGCGCGCATTTTAAGCGGTGAGCCGACATTAATTTTCTCCGCCGTCGGCAATACCGAAAAGGAAGCACTTCTTCAAGAAAGAGGGGCAGAAGTCGTTGTGATCCCCAACGCGCAAGGCAAAGTCGACTTGCCACAAGTCATTTTGGCGCTGGGCAAACGCCAAATTAATGAAATACACGTCGAAGCGGGTGCTAAGTTAAATGCGTCATTAATCAGGGAAGGATGCGTCGACGAACTACTTGTTTACCTTGCACCGACGATTTTGGGGGATGCACGGGGTATGTTTGATCTTCCTGGTCTAGATAACTTGCAGGATAAATTTTTGTTGAAATTTTACGAGATCAAGCAAATAGGCGAGGATTTGCGTATCCTTGCCAGATTCACTTAACTTTTTATTCCTCCACTTATGTTTACAGGCATCGTCGCAGCAGTCGGCAAAATTACTTCAGTACACACACAGGGCGACGGCCCGGAAGACGGCGTTCGGCTGGACATTGATGCAGCAGATTTGCCGATGGGCGATGTCGCACTTGGCGATTCGATTTCACTGAACGGTGCCTGCATGACCGTGACAGGAAAATCCGCCACCACTTTCAGCGTTGATGTCTCGCGAGAAAGTCTCAATTGCACCGTTGGTCTGGATGCTGTGGGCGAGGTTAATCTGGAGAAAGCATTAACATTGGCAGAACGTTTGGGAGGACATTTAGTGTCCGGTCACGTCGATGGACTGGGTTTGGTGACGAAGTTTGAGCCAGTCGGCGAATCGTGGGAACTGGTTATACAAGCCTCGCGTGATCTCGCGAAATACTTCGCTTACAAGGGCTCGATCGTGGTCAACGGTGTATCGCTCACGGTCAATCGAATTGAAGATACAGCGGACGCGTGTCTGTTTTCGATTAACCTGATTCCGCACACAATTCAAGTCACGACATTACGACATTTGGCGGTCGGTAAACGGGTTAATCTGGAGGTTGATCTGATTGCCCGATATGTCGAGCGAATGTTGTCCGTATCCAATTCGACGCATAACCCAGCACCGAATTGAAGCTGAATTGAAGTTGCGGAATTGAAGGTGATTTAAGGCTGAAATGTAAAGCTGAAATTTGCCACGGTTCACTTGCAATACTTCATCGACATGAGGTCCACTACTACATTTATGATCCACTCCATTTCTTTGAGTGTTGTGGGTTGAATAAATGTAGTTTGTCTAAATACTTACTGCACGAAACCCAAGATCGATACCCCCGCTAATGTATAAGATTCACAATACGTGGAGGTGGATCACATTGTCGACAATTCAAATAAGATTGGTGCCGATATGATGCGTGGAAAACGTGAATTGCGCTCTAATCCTGTCGCGGTTTTTTCCGTCAATCAGCAATCTCATTAAAGCTTTATCGTTTCAAGAAAAAATCTCGTGTTACCGATAGTGCGGCCTCGACCGCTTCTTTGGACGCGTCCAAATGGGTAACCCAGCGTTGCTGGGTCGCGGTGTATGCCGATGTCACGCCGATGCCGTGCAAGGCCAAATGGGTCGAAAACGGCACTGCAATATCCGCAGCGACATTGACGAAGACCATATTGGTATCCGGCATGGCTACCGTCAGTCCCGAGAAACTTGATAGACCGGTGGCAAGAAGTGTAGCGTTGGCGTGATCCTCGATTAACCGCTCCACGTTGTGTTCCAGAGCATACAAGCCCGCCGCCGCGATAATGCCCGCCTGCCGCATTCCACCGCCAAGCATTTTCCTCAATCGTCGCGCCTTGGCAATAAACGGAGCAGAACCTACCAGCACGGAACCGATCGGCGCGCCCAGTCCTTTTGACAGGCAGACCGAGATGGAGTCGAACGGCGTTGCTAGTGATGCTACAGAAACGCGCAGCATTACAGCTGCATTAAACAAACGTGCTCCGTCCAGATGACAAGCAAGCCCATGACGTCGCGCCAAGGCCGTGGCAGCATTGACGTAGGCCACGGGCAAAACCTTCCCGCCGGTGGTGTTTTCCAGAGCAAGAAGTCGCGTCCGTGCGAAGTGCGAATCGTCCGGCTTGATCGCCTCTTCAATTTCCGCAAGGAGCATCGTACCGTCTGACTGATTGTTCAAGGGTTGAGGTTGAATACTTCCCAACACCGCCGCACCACCTGCTTCCCAACGGTAGCAATGTGCTTTCTGACCGACGATATACTCATCTCCGCGCTCGCAGTGGGACATCAGCGCGATGAGGTTGGCTTGCGTACCTGATGGTAGAAACAACGCAGCTTCTTTGTCTAGCATCTCTGCGGTAGCGCTTTCAAGTCGATTGACTGTCGGATCGTCACCAAATACGTCATCACCGACTTCTGCAGCGGCCATAACAGCGCGCATTGAAGGGCTGGGCCGAGTGACAGTATCGCTTCTGAAATCATGTCGGATTACGGTGCTCATCGGATCTCCTTGAAAAGAGTCCATATCTTGACACTCCGATCACCGCAAATCAATACGCAAAAGCAGAATTTTTCACGTCAACGCCGACAAGGGCTTTGGCTTTTTGCAGCTAAATTTTAGCTAGCTTGGCTCGGATAACAGCAAATAAATCCCGCAATCTCATCGCATTCACAAAAAGAATTTTCTCTTTAGCTGGAACAAGATTGAAAAAAAATAATACTTTTGGCAACGGAATAATCAAGGAGGCGCCATTCTTAACGTGGAAAGTATTTGACGATTCCTTCAAGGAGCATACGAAAATCGCCGAACAGCGTACCTATTTCAACTGTAATGATGAACAGGGTTGCCTGAAAGGCGGCAGGATAACGATTTAACACCAGACTGCAGCGCGGCCCATATAGTTTTATCACGCTTGCACGGTTGCTCAACACCACACATCCGAATCCTAAAAGTCCACCAGCCAAAATATCAGTAGGGTAATGCAAACCGAGATAAATACGTGGCAGGGCAATAAAGATAAAAACATATAGATAAAGCATAAAACCGGTCAACCTCGAAATGAGGAAAATACCACTGGCGAGACCAAAAAACAAAGTGGCATGATCGCTAGGGAAGGAGCTCCATATATATAAAGCCTGACTGTCCGCTGCCGGTAACCCGATATGTTCAGGATAGGCGAGTGCCAAATTGGCGAAGGGGCGCGGTTGAAATGGCCCGATATTGTTGGCAATTCTGGCAATGAAAACGGCCACGACGCAGCCGAGCAGACTCGCGATAATACTTTGACGTGTGTTGGATGTTGAGTCGCTATCCCTGAACCAAAAGTACCAAAGCATCCCCATGATAGGAACGCCTTTGAATAGATTTGAGCCGGCAATAAAGTGAATAATTTGATTGAAAGGCGCCGACATTGATGTGAATTGGCCCAGCCAATGCATCACAGCAAGATTCACATAATTATTCCACATGATATCCACTCCATCTATGATCAGACTGTTTTGCTATCTGGCCCCTTTTTTAACTTGAACGCTTTCCTGTTTTTCTTGGATTTTTGGTCAGTATCTGCAGCCTACAGCTTAGTAATGACTGTAATTGATGTGACGATTACTACGCTATTTTGTGCATCGAATAGCACAAGAAAAGTGAGCTATCCTGATGAAAATCAGGATAGCTCTTCACATTCTATTTTGGTCTCGCCTTAAGTGAGATGCGGCACTTGCGGAACGGGGTCACATTTTATTACTGTATGCATTCATGTTAATGAATTGAATACGATTGTGAATTCTTCATGTCGTTCTGATGGCTGATGGCTGCCAGGGGTTTATTTAGCCCGCTTTGGCACAAGCGCCTGGAACTTCGATGCCGCTATCGTTTTCAAAATAGTCTGTCACTTGATGCGTCAGCTAAAGGGTACAACGCTACGATACAGTTTGTTACATGCCTTACGACTTCAGCATGGAAGGATGGCGAATTTTTAGGTTAAATGAGGTTGTGCCTTACCTCATTTAATTCATTTGGAATAATCATGAAAAAAGCCTTACGCATTGCAGCAATTAGCTTACTAGCTACTGCTAGTTTGCTTTGGTCCGCAACACCGGCGATCGCGCGAACACAAGTCGATTGGTCGGTCAATGTAGGTGTGCCTGGCCCAGAATATTATCCGCCGCCACCGCCTGTATATTACGCGCCACCGCCACCTGTTTATTACGCGCCGCGCCCTGTGTATGTTCAACCGCCGCCAGTATACGTTGAGTCGTATCCCCGTCCTTATTATCGGAACCCCGGCTATTATCGCCATGGCTACGGATGGCGTGAACGGGAGTGGCGCGAGCACGAATGGCGCAGAGGATATGATCGTTAATTTGAAAAAAATATAGCCGAAATTGCACAAATTTCGGCTATTTTAATTTTCGCAAAAATACAACTACGATCCATATAACTGTATGTATACACAGTAGTTATGGTAAGGTATTAGCTCCTGTAACGCGTCGGTGCTAATAAAATGAACAATACATCTATCACTTCGGGCTCCCGATTTGGCGTAGAGTCCACGCCTTACTCAATCTTGTTGCGGCTTGGTAAGCGCGAGCTGTTTATCTGTCGCGATTATTACAAACGCCTGTATAGAAGCAATCTGATAATGGAGTGTACGGCGGGCGTCCAGCCAGGCCATCTTCAGATACTGCTATTTCGGCGATGGTTGCTTATCATGTCTCGAGGCTATTGATCGGACGTGTTGATAGCCCGTTTCGAGCAATCGCATTTAGCAACATTAGATGCCTCTTAGCCGCATCGTCTTGCTTTGTGCGTTTTCGACCTCAACGTGCATCCAAGTCGCGTTATGATGCGTCACAGATAATAAGATGATGGAAACCGTATGGCGAAAATTGACGATATTGTAAAAAAGCAAAAAGAAGGCGCTAAATTTGTTATTTCCGGCGCTATGCTAGGCCTCGAACCTGAAGAATTCGATACCGTCGCCAAACTATGGGCGGAGGAATGTAATCACGGGTTTGTAGTTACCGGCGTACCGCATAGAAAATGTATTGATGGCGAATTTTTTATTGACAGGATTACAGTGATTAGAGCCGGATCACCCGATCAATAGTATGATTCTCACGCAAAACCGACCTATCGGCGTTGCGCTCTCCCAACCACTTACGCTGCCCGAAACTCCCAGATAAGCTTTGCAGGGAGAGTTTGCGTAAGCTCTTTAAGAGTTCAGCAGGGCCGCAAAATTGCTGCCTTCTTTATACTTAAGCAAGTGATGTAGTGTGTGTAGCGAACCCCAATTATTGGACGTATGGCTGTGATTTATAACCAGGATGTTGGATCGACAATTCCGATTGCCTGAAATGCGGGCTTGCAAAAAAGATAGCCTTGCATCAAATCGATCCCCGCATTATGCAGATAGTCGCGCTCAGCGATAGTTTCAATACCTTCTGCTAAAACGCGTACATCTAACGCAGCACAGATTGAAACAATACCATTGACGATAGCCTGTTTTGGCTTGCTGGTATCAATATCACGTACCAGCGCCATATCGATTTTTATAATATCCGGCTGATATTCAGCCAATAAACCTAGCCCAGCATAGCCCGCGCCAAAGTCGTCAATAGCGGTGCGAAAGCCAAAACGGCGGTATTCACGGAAGATATTCACCAGATGAGCACGATCATGTATTTGCTCACCCTCAGTTACTTCGAAGATAATTTGTTCAATTGGAAAATGATATCGTTGCGCTGCCTCGAAAGTGCTCCTGATGCACACGTCAGGGCGGTAGACGGCGTTGGGCAAAAAATTAATCGAGAGCAATTCATTCATCCCAAGCTCTGAAGCCCCGCGGATTGCCTTGACTCTGCAAGCCTGATCAAACCGATAGCGGTTGGCCTCCGTGACTTGCGAGAGTATAGAGAAGGCAGACTCCCCGTTCGGCCCTCGAACCAACGCTTCATGTGCGTAAATCGATCGTGTGTCGAGATTGACGATGGGCTGATAAGCAAACACAAAATCGAAGTCCAATTCCTTTAAATCTTTGCATTCCACGCATTTACCGCTCAATGCTGACGCGTTTGACTGGGTGACATGAATAGGTGACATTTGGCGTTTTTCTTATTAAGTATTAAATAACGAGCGTTGCCCTTTACTTGTATCACAATTTTTGTCCTGTCATTTTTCGTAACGCAAATGGGGAGGTTGCCTTCTGTTCGATGTTGTTAAATCAATACAAACCTGCTTTATTAATATTGGCTGGCTTCACTCGCCATCGAAGGTCATAGCGACGGCGGTGATACCAAGGCTTATTCTGGTCCAAATTTACCGAGGGAATCAGAAGCATCTAGCAGAAGAGCCCAATGACATTATTTACTATGCACTACTATTGGAGACCGTCGCAGCCTTGCGCCTGTCAAAGGCGATAAATATGAGCGCCATAACTAAGAATCCGATGAGTATACCGAGGCTATTTATCAGTACAGCACCATATCCGAGTGTAGTGACATCGATAAATGGATAGGCATAAACTCCTGATAGCGCTCCGTGAACCAATGCATAAACAAGGTATAAGATCGGATAGATCGCCCACGTCAGTGCGTCCCTCCACCGGAGTCCCGTCTTGGCTACATACAAGCACCAATAGATAACGAAACCAATCGGCACAACGACGTGAAGTAATTCGTCAGCGACGCGTGCCCATCCGGTTGGGTGCCAAAGCTGTCGCAATACCAGGTTATAGACGATCCCCACCAGCGCAATGCTGGGTGCGATACCGCCAAGAATAAAGGGGCTTGCCAGAAAATTCCACACTCTCGATTTTTTAATGCCATCTGTACGTTTACCGTGTACTAACGCAACCGCGGTGAAGGCACATGCCACGAGAATATTGGTGAGAATCGTGAAGAAGCTAAAAAACAAAATGAGCGCGTCTTGAAAGTGGCGGCCCTGTGACAATATCCGCCCGAGCGTTATAAAAAATTCAAGGCCTATTCCGATCCAACTGACTAAAGCCCCCACTACCGAATAGCGTACGTTCCATTGATGACGTGTCATTCCGTTTCCTTGAGGAATATTAATTGATCGATTGTGGCACGGGATAAGACGCTGACGATGGACATCATAGGCGTATTTGCTATCGATTGTGACTTTTTAAGAAATGAACTATGATTCATTTCATTGTAATTAATGCGACATTTCCCATGGTTTATCGACGTAGTGAACAGGTGGAAGCCCATCTTGCCCAAAATCGTGCGCGCATTCTGGCTGCTGCCCGGCGTCTGGTGAGCGAGGGCGGCTGGCAAGAGGGTCAAGTCGCCAGCGTGGCCGCCGCCGCCGGATTGGCCACTGGCACTGTATACCGCTACTTTTCATCTAAAGCCGAATTATTCGCAGAAGTGCTCGCCATTGTTAGTCAGCGTGAGGTGACTGTGATTGCTGAGATCATCAATGGAGATGGCAGTCCAACCGAGCGTTTGCAGTGTGCCGTGCGCACGTTTGTAAAGCGCGCCATGCGTAATCGCCGCCTGGCATTTGCACTGATTGCCGAACCCTGTGATCGTGAAATTGACGAGGCCCGTTTGGTATGGCGCTTTGCCATCGGGCAAGAAATTGTCGGGATCATAGAGGAGGGCCAGCGCAGTGGCGAATTTCGCAGCGGCTTGAGAGCAAACGTCGCTGCCGCCATTATCGTAGGCGGCTTTATGGAGGCACTGGTCGGTCCGCTATCACCTTTGTCGCCCCACCTTGACACAGAATCCCCGGTCGCTGTGGGTTTGGCCGACGAAATCGCCGTTATTTGCTGCGCGTCCGTTTGCACAGCCCATCCGACGACACACATATAAATTCGCCCCATGTCTACACAATAAAAATCATTACACCAAAGGAGAAGATGCGATGAATGCCCCGATTCATGATCAACTGGCGAGCCTCACCGATCGCTATGCAACGCATGAGGTACGCAATCAGGCCGCGCCATTAGAAGGGTTTAACGCTTTTCTAGGCGACGCCGTAGTGTCAGCCGCAATTGCCCGAGACGCGCCGTGGGCGGCTGCACGTTGCACAGAACTTGGCGCCGTCGCCGGTGATGCCGCGGTGCAGGAAGCAGCACGCCTCGCCAATAAATATTCGCCCGAATTACGCACACATGATCGATTCGGCAATCGTATCGACTGGGTTGAGTTCCATCCAGCCTGGCACCAACTGATGACGTTAGCCTGGCATCACGAGGTCCATTCACTCGCATGGACCGTTAAAGAACCTCACGGTCATTTTGCCCGCGCGGTGTTGTCGTTTTTGTGGAATCAGGTCGAGCAAGGGACAGGCTGTCCCACGGGCATGGCGTATGCCGCCTACGCAGGATTGGTGGCAGAACCGGCCTTGAAGCTCTGGGCCGAAAAAGCAACGGGCAATCAATACGATTTCGGTCGCAAAGAAGTGAGCCAGAAATCCAGCGTCGTCTTAGGCTACGCTATGACCGAAAAACAGGGCGGCTCCGATCTGCGAGAGACGCAAACCACCGCCGTCTTTTCGCATACCGAGGCCTATCATGGCGGGCAAGCCAGTTGGTATTCGCTGACTGGACACAAATGGTTTTGCTCCGTCCCGGTGGCAGATGGCTTCTTTACGCTCGCAAAAGTGAGCGGTAGCGTGACCTGCTTTTTTCTCCCGCGTACCTTGCCGGATGGCAGTTTCAACCGATTCTTCATCCAGCGCCTGAAAGACAAGTGTGGAAACCGCTCCAATGCATCGAGCGAAATCGAATATGCGGGATCGCTGGCGATTCTGGTGGGGCAAGAAGGCCACGGCATACGTGAGATTCTGTCCCATGCGCATTTGACCAGACTTGATTTTGCGGTGGGTTCCGCTGGGCTCATGCGTCAATCCCTCAATCTTGCGCTCAACCACACAACGACTCGACGTGGTTTCAAGCTACCGCTTGCCGAACAGCCAATGATGGCTAATGTACTGGCAGACATGGCGATCGAAGTAGAGTCAGCCACCCTGATGGCGTTGCGCGTGGCCCGTGCCACAGATCATCTCGATGACGACGAGCATGAACGTGCATTTGCCCGGATTGCGACACCGATGGCAAAATATTTCAATTGCTCGCGCGCGCCCGCAATTGCGTATGAAGCATTGCAATGTCATGGAGGAAATGGATTTATTGAAGAAAGCCCCATGGCGCGACTATATCGCGAAGCACCTCTCAATAGCGTCTGGGAAGGTACGGGCAATATGATGTGCATGGACGTGCGGCGAGCGATGATCAAGGACCGGACGACCAGAGATGCCTTTGTTGCAGAAATATCCAAGGCAAAAGGTGCGGATCGACGTTTTGACGTGTACATTGATCAGACTGCGCAATTGATGGATGCCGCATGCGAGAACGAGTATCTGGCTCGCCCCGCGACCGAGGCGATGGCAAGGGCTTTACAAGGTGCCGAGTTGATTCATCATTCAACCCAGGATACTTCGGATGCCTTTATATCGAGTCGGCTCTCGGGTTTGAGCGGCAGTTGGGGAAGTATGTTTGGGACTATGGGAATGGGGTCCGATATTGCGCAAGCACATCGGATCGTCCGCAGAGCGCGGGTGATACCTATTTAAAGTAGAGCGGTTTTGGTATTCGTTGGTGGCGTCTGTTTTTCGGGCTTTCAACCGCCGGAGGAGCAATCATTTAATCGGGCTGAACATCTGACAACAGAACAGATGGCGGCCGGGCACTTCGATTTGAGCGTAGTGTTGGTTGGTGTTGGCATCAATGGTAAGGGCTGATAAACCAATGCGGGTCAGGCTGGGTTGGAAAACCTATTCATACTTAACCTGCGTTATTCCTGAGCAATTGGTACTAGCGGCTTATCTCACAACGTTGAACTCGAAATGCTTTTTTTGGGAGACAAAAAGCATGAAGACGACAATAAAAAAACTTACACTGGCGGCTGTTCTGCTGGGCGCAAGCATCACATCCGCCTTCGCCCAGATCAGCAATAACGTCGTCAAGATCGGTATACTGACCGATCTTTCTGGCCTGTATTCAGACCTGTCGGGTCAGGGTTCAATCGTTGCTGCCAAAATGGCGATTGCTGACTTTGGTGGCACTGTTCTAGGCAAGCCTATCGAACTCATTAGTGCGGATAGTCAAAACAAGGCCGACGTCGCTGCACTCAAAGCACGCGAATGGATCGATGAGCAAAACGTCGATGTTTTGATGGATTTAGTGCCGACTAATGTGGCGTTAGCCGTCCTGGACGTGGCACAGAAAAAGAACAAAATTGCGATCGTGGTTGGCTCGGCATCAAGCACTATTACCAATGAAAAATGTACGTCGACTGGCATACATTGGATGTATGACACCTATTCCAGCTCAGTTGGGACCGGCAAAGCATTGGTCAAACGCGGTGCCGATAGCTGGTTCTTTTTAACTGCTGATTACGCCTTTGGCAAGTCGCTGGAAAAAGACGTGTCGGACGTTGTGATCGCTGGTGGCGGCAAAGTGCTGGGTTCTGTCAGGCATCCACTCAATTCCCGTGACTTCTCCTCTTTCCTGCTGCAGGCGCAAAGCTCTAAAGCAAAAGTGGTCGGCTTGGCGAATGCCGGTGGCGACACCGTCAACTCAGTCAAACAAGCGACTGAATTTGGTATTGCTGCCAAGGGCCAGATCGTCGCCCCTTTGCTGATGTTTATCAGCGACGTGCATGCGATGGGCCTCAATATCGCGCAGGGCATGTATCTCACGGAAGGCTTCTACTGGGATTACAACAAGGACAGCCGTGCCTGGTCCAAACGCTTCTTCGACGTTCAAAAACGCATGCCAACCATGGCGCAAGCCGGTATGTACTCAGCGGTCATGCATTACTTAAAATCAGTGAAAGCCGCAGGCACGGATGAAACCACCGCCGTACTGAAAAAAATGCATGAGTTGCCCATCGCTGACGTGGTGATACCAAAGGGAACGTTGCGAGAAGATGGTCGCGTGGTGCACGACATGTTACTGCTGCAAGTCAAAAAACCTGCCGAGTCGAAGACGCCTTGGGACTATTACAACGTGGTGGGAGTCGTTCCGGGTAACGAGGCATTCCGCCCTTTGTCACAATCGAGCTGCCCGCTGCTGAAAAAATGATATCGGTGTTATCGCCGAGATGATGGAGAAACCGTTCGCATCGGCAACCAACTGTACATCAGTTGATTGCCGATGCTTGCAATGGATCGGGGACTTCTAAATGGAAGTGCCCAACCGTCAAGCGTTACTTAAATGCGTTCAATGATCGCCGCAATACCTTGACCGCCACCGATACACATTGTGATCAAACCATAGCGTTTGTTCGTGCGGATCAATTCATACAAACATTTGATCGTGATGATTGCACCGCTTGCGCCCAGCGGATGACCAAGTGCAATGGCGCCGCCATTGACGTTGGTAATTGCCGGGTCCAGACCGAGACCTTTGCAGACGCCTAAAGATTGCGCAGCAAAAGCTTCGTTCGACTCAATGACATGCATGTCGTTCAAGTTAAGACCGGCACGTTTCAACGCTAATTGAACGGCTGGGATCGGGCCGGTTCCCATGATCGATGGATCAACACCGGCTACGGCGTAAGACACCAAACGGGCGAGTGGTGTCAGGCCAGCACGCTCAGCCGCACCCGCTTCCATGAGCACACAAGCAGCTGCGCCATCGTTAATGCCGGACGAATTACCGGCTGTGACAGTACCACCGTCTTTTTTGAACGCTGGCTTCAGTTTAGCCAATGATTCGATCGTGGTGTCGGCTTTTGGATATTCATCCGTGTCAAACAGAACAACACCCTTGCGTGTTTTCAGCTCAACCGGCACGATTTGCGAAGCAAAGTGACCGGCTGCAATCGCCGCCGTCGCACGCTTTTGGCTTTCAACAGCGAACGCATCTTGCTCTTCACGCGAGATGCTATATTTCTCTGCCACGTTTTCAGCAGTGATACCCATGTGACCGCCGCCAAAAGGATCGGATAAAGCACCAACCATCATATCGACCATTTTGATGTCACCCATACGTGCGCCAAAACGCGCCGCTTGGGTTGAATACATCGCCCGGCTCATATTTTCAACGCCACCACCAACAGCGATATCGGTCTCATTGAGTTGAATCGCGTTTGCCGCCGAAACAATCGCCTGAAGTCCAGAGCCGCATAGACGGTTAAGTGTCAACGCAGTAGATTCCTTGCTCATTCCGGCGTTGATACCCACCACGCGCGATACGTACATGTCACGGGTTTCAGTATGGATCACGTGACCGAACACGATTTGACCTGCTTGGGCTGGATCAACTTTGGCGCGGGCAAAAGCTTCCTTGACGGCAATGGCGCCTAGTTCACTTGGTGCAAGATCCTTCAACGAACCGCCGTAAGTACCGATTGCTGTACGCGCTGCGCCGACGATTACTACTTCTCTTGTGTTAGCCATAATGATTAGTCTCCGGAATGAAGTGTTAATGAAGTCAAACCGCGCCGGTAAAGAACGCTGGTTGATAGTTATCTGTCTACGCTTTTTGCTTTTGGTATGCACCTGATTTTACATCAAGTGCAGTGAGGTTATGTCAATGCGGGGTGCTAATAAGTCATGTTTTTGTTCTTGGTTTGATCACGGTAATGGCAAAAATGAGACCTCAAGCAACCTCTTAAATGATCGTTTGCCACGCTGATAGCAACGACTTAAACATGAGTATACCGGAGAGTAGCACTTTTTTGCATGCCCGGTATTGTTACCGGTGCTCTCAATCTTTCAGGAAGTGGCGCTTTAAAGCATGGCAAATCTCCAACGCAAGTTCCTCTTGTACGGCAATCAAGAGCGGTCCACAACGATCAAACTGCTCAGACCAAGCAATGCAACCCGGAGTATCTATTAGTCTTAACGCGGCACGTATAAAACCGTCTTGAAATCGAATACTTCCTTCCAGCCGATAGTGAATTTTCGGCGACATCGGCGCAGTGGTGTCGAGAAACGTATGCGACATGATTCTTGTGCCAAATATTTTAAATAATTGGAACGTCAGTTCCTCGGTAAATCCAGAGGTGAAAGCAGCACCTTGGGTACTGTCGGAAAGGTGCAGCATTGGTACCACGGTCAGCAAGGAGTCTGACTGAAAAATAGCGTCTGGGATTGAATGTTTGTGGATCAATGGCATATAACTACCAAGCGGGATAACGAACATCAGATCCGTGTGCACTCCCTCGGCCGCGTAATGCGTTTTCAGTTTTTCTCGTAACCGACCGATTTGAACGCGCACGATGGGATCATGATCAGTGCGATAGGTAGCCGGATCACGATCAAATACGCCAATCCCGATAGCATATTCACTGGTTTCCCGGACTTCACCGGATAAGGATTTTTCCACCAAAAAGCCTAGCAGGCGACTCGTTCTCTTCGCTTTGAAGAATGCTTTACTGGCTAATACAAGGTTGAGAGCTGACTGTACGTCGCTTGGTAAAAATACGTTATTTCTCTGAAGGCTCAGTTCGGCATCAGGCGGTAAAAGTGCGGCATTCAAATGTTCGAGAGAAAAGATGGGATCAGTTTTCATGTGAACCCGGTGAGCTTCTTTACTGATGTTGCTTGAGATGAGCGCAGTCTCCATATTTTTTTGGCGTTCAGAGGTTTAATTTCGCTACTGCGACTTGGGTCGAGCGGTTTAGTTTTTGTGCGGGAGAGTAATGATTAAAGATTGAATTATTGGTATTCGTGAAGATCCACCTGATTCCGTGCTGCTGTATCTATTCGACGCGGCAACTCTGTTATGAAAGCTTATCGTGCCAACAAAAGGGTGTCAGCAATACTATCAATTACTATATTTTCTGACATTTTGTTTGCAGACGGAATTATTATTGTGTTGCGTTGAATTTGGTATACGGTCGGTTCGAAGGGTTTGTTGCCTTTCGGAAGGCCGCAACAGACGGCTTGGTTTAGTCGCTCCAACAAAACCAAAAAGAACGTACTATCTCGCTACAAAAACCAAATAACCAACAAGGGACAAAATGAAGGCAATCACCAAGTCAACCATGATCGCGATTACGATGGCAATCTCATGCAACATGACCGCACAAGCGGCTAGCCGACTTCCGACAATTTCACCGGAGAAATACACCGACGAGCAAAAGCAAGCCGCGGACGCATTTCTTGCTTCCCGCAAGGTCCCGGTTTTTGGCCCCTTTGAGCCGTTGATGTATAGCCCGCAAGTCATGAGTCAGGCGCGGGCGATGGGGGATTATTTGCGGTATAACTCGGCCCTTGGCAACACACTGAGCGAATTCGTCATTTTGATCACTGCACGGGAGTGGGGCCAGGATTATGAATGGTATGTACATCATCCGATTGCGTTAAAAGCCGGTATCAAACCAGAAGTCGCTGATGCCATCGCTGATGGGCGCCGTCCAACCGGCATGACCGACGACGAGGAAATCGTCTACAATTTTTCGACCGAGCTGCACAAAAACAAACGTGTATCAGATACCACCTACAATCGGGCCGAAAAACGATTTGGCAGCAAAGGGATAGTCGACCTTACCGGTATCAATGCCTATTACACTTTATTGGCGATGCAACTCAATGTGGCGCAATATCAAATGCCCGCAAATGGAAAAAGACTGAGCCGCTTTCCAGAGTAATTTCTGTGCTTGACGTCATCCTCGATTCACTGCCATCGTTTTGTAAATGAACCGGTGATTGCAATGCATTACACTCTGTGTCAAGCCGCAGTCAAGCCAGTGTTAAGCTGGTGTAACAAGGTATCTAACGGTGCCGCAGAGTATTTAGCGTCAGGTCGCTTATTACATGGCGTTAACTTGGTTTTCACGTTCCTCGGCGGCAGTTCCATTTCGCTACGCCATTAGCGCATCAATCAGGAGGTTAAGTTGACAGACAAATTCATGCAAGCAGCCATCGAAGAAGCGAAAAAAGGACTCGCTGAAGGTGGTATTCCTATTGGTTCGGTACTGGTGATTGACGATAAAATCGTGGGAAGAGGGCACAATCGGCGCGTGCAAAACGGCAGCGCTATTTTGCATGCTGAAATGGATTGCCTCGAAAACGCGGGTCGACTTAAAGCCAGCGATTATCAACGGGCGGTCATGTATTCCACGCTATCTTGTTGCGACATGTGCAGCGGCGCGGCGCTGCTATACAAAATTCCAAAAATTGTCATTGGAGAGAACCAGACTTTCCAGGGACCGGAAGCCTACATGCGGTCGCGTGGCGTGACCTTGGAAATAGTAGATAACGACGAATGCGTCACCCTCATGCGGGATTTTATCCAAGCCCAACCAGCGCTTTGGGATGAGGACATTGGGGAAGATTAAATTCTACGCTCATCAAATGATGCCCTGATTCATGACACCTTCGGTGTCTCAACCGCGCTGAAATATATTGAATTGAAGAGAGAGAGCAAACACCAAAACGTCATCAGTATCGCCCCAACTATCGTATTCGTTGCAGCCAGATCGTTTTAGGAAGTTTGTCCCATTAAAACCAAGCTAAGCCAATTGACTTAGCTTGGTTGTCATCGACGCACTCGCAGTTTCTACACTTAAGTTGAAATAAATGAAAAGCCGCGATAGTGCTGTCATCACATTGGAATATTTTCTGGCGTATATTTTTCGGGTGATTTTGAAGGATCTGCTTTTACTGCTCTTCCCGCCTTTCTCTGATCAATATAAGTATCTTTTAAAAGTCCTTGCTCGGTATTGAATAATCTTGACTGCCTACGCTCAGCAGGCATTTCCTTATAGGGAGAGCTGATCCAGGGTTGGTGCGCATCTCCCAAAACGTCAGGGTTGGCATCGTGTGGAGGCGCCCCGAACAGCGCAGCATTCCCTCCGGGAAGCTCGGCAAGATACTTTTGCATTGCGAATAAGGCGCGATCAGACAATCCACTTTCAATACCAGTCGGATAGCTACCGCCTACATCGGCATGCGCCCCTGGCGACAACCATTGGGTAAGATTTGTTCGCACATCCCATAACGTCGGAGTAAAGTCGGTCCGTTGTTCGTCCAGTGATATTGCATGGAACCCATATTCAACGCGCTCATTCAGAGCGAGGTCCGCAAAGCGAAAAACATCTAACCGCTGATCTTCGTTCTCGTATTGTGGAATACCTAATGCCCCTACCGTGTCCCATACGCCAATGGCTTGAATCTCAACATCCTCAATTAGCATGCTTGCTTGAGGCGGTGATGAAAAAAAACCAGGTAAATCGTATATTGTCTTTTCAAGCCGATGAATAAATTCGACTTTATTAATGCGATCGTCATCCTTTTGTTTTTGGTTCCACAAGGCACAACCGAGCTTATACGCCTGCTCTTTATCATCGAGATTAATTTTACGTGCATCGAGCAATCCCTGGCTGAGAATCAGTCCTGCCAAAGCGCGTGCGGTGTACGCGCCGCGACTGAACCCCACCAGAAAAATTCGGTCACCAGGAACATAGTTGCGAGAGATGAACGTATAACCACGTACGATTCGAGTGACCAGCCCGGCCCCAAATACACCACCTAATAACTTCACCAGCGCATTCGCATCATCCCCGACACCATCAAGGTATTTCGAGATTTGGAGCAGGTTACCGTCGGAATCGAACAGTGAGCGCTCGGCTTCACCGGCATAACTTGTTGACGCGATTGAATCTCGACCAGAAAGCCAGTGGTACAGCTTGAGAACATTGCTAGGCAGCGTGGGAACAGGATCGCCATCAACATCTTTGCCGGGACCATTCCATGTGCCATCTGTGCATAAAATAATATTCTTAGCCATATTGTTTACTTTCCTTTGTGTTCATTGCATGAGCCGGACATGCCAAATCTGTCGATCAGTGAAGCGGAAACGTCATACCTAAAACTTTTAAATGTGCCATTAAGAGGAGAAGAAAAAACTAATGATTTTAATTAAAAAACGGTCGTAACTAATGTCTCTGCAAACGGATCTAAGCCGTCATTTTTTAAAAGGAAAATTTCTTAACATGCGTGTTTCTCCTTCTATTTCGAAGGTTGGGGCAAAAGTTAATCTATAGATATTCGTGTTTACAGGTAAGTATCATTACGTAACATTGGGGTTACATAAAAAATCTATGGTTGATCGCCTTTAGGGCCAATTTAACCGGAGAAATAAGAACGGTGAGTCTTAAAGGCCAGTGGTGTGGACCGCGAGGCTGGCAAAATTTCCGAAATAAAACGAGCGTATGTTATTCGTTTTATAAAAAATAAAATGAAAAATTTTAAATATTGAATGTGAGAAATATTTCGTTGTTTTTGGATGAGATGTTGCTTATAATAAAATCGTCGAAAACAGGGTGTCATTGCAGCCAGTGTTTTACGACTTATGAAAGTTAAAAAAATCTACCCATCAGATAATTTTTGGAGTGCGTTACATCTTTCGCAAGATATATTTGAGCCGAGAGTCGACGTTCCATCATTTAGGGGTGTTCTGTGAACGCATACGTATTACCGCAAGCCAAATCGCTTTGGGTAACCTCGTTATCAGCGCATATCGGTGCCAAGATTGACGGCATCAATATAAGGGGATCGTTGCCGGGACTGCAAGTCGCCGAGATGTGCGCGGCGTTGCTTCGTTGGGCGATGATATTTTTCCGCGCACAATTTCTGACCTTTACGCAGCATGTCGCATGTAGCTCGCAGTGTGGCGATTTGACGGCAGCACGTCCCATCTTCTGGCATGTCGACGCCCATCAACATATCTCTTCTCGTCCCAACTCTCGCAGAGCAACCTGCTTTCAGCCCAAGCCCTGAAAGTTACCTCTTTACGACCTGAAAACGTTATTCGATACTCGATAAGACGTGGTCAATATTTTTTTAAACAGGGGCAAATATTCGCAGCGACGCCTATAAACAGTGTCGTCCCTCCACTTAAATAAAGGAATGCCAAGGAATAATCCGAAGTGTTTAAAAACTTAGTCGATTGCAGATGCTGCTGACCATACGCAGCGAATTATTCGCCAGCGTAAAGATCTGTCTGCTTTCGGCGTTGAGCGGTTGTTGGTACCCATTATAAGCGTGTGAGATTTGGTAATTAGCCAGTTAACATAGTATTGCAAATCGAGGACCACTTACCATGAGCATAGTCAATCTAGATCTCCTTCCTGTAACCGCTCGTATTGGTGCCGAAGTACGTAGTATTAACCTATCGGGCGTCATTCATGGCGATACATTTGAGTCACTTCGGCAAGCGCTGTTTAAACACAAAGTATTATTTTTTCGCAACCAATATCATATAGATGACCAAGCGCAAGAAGGCTTTGCACGCCGCTGGGGCGAGCTGGCCCCGCCTACAGCCGCCCCGTTGCGCGACGACGCCGACTTTTTGATGGAACTGGATTCCAACTATAATGGCGGCGCGAATGCATGGCATAGCGACGTGACCTTTGACGTGGCCTATCCGCAAGCCTCTGTCTTGCGTGTGGTTGCGATCCCAGCGGTAGGGGGCGACACCGTATGGGCCAACACCGCTACGGCCTATACCGATTTACCCGAGGGCTTGCGCAAGCTTGCAGATACATTATGGGCATTACACACCAATGATTATGGCCATGCCGCTACCCGACTTGATCCAACGGATGAAAGCTTGCGTCATTATCGGGATGTATTTACTTCAATCATCTATGAAACCGAACATCCCATCGTGCGCGTGCATCCCGAAACCGGAGAGCGGACATTGGTGTTGGGTCAGTTTGTGAAAAAACTGCTGGATTTCACTGCGGGCGATTCGGAACGTCTCTTGTCCATACTTCAAAGCCATGTGACTCGTCTCGAAAATACTATGCGCTGGCGCTGGGCTGTCGGTGATGTGGCGATATGGGACAACCGCGCAACGCAGCACTACACCATCAACGATTACGGTGATCAGCATCCTATCGTCCGGCGTTTGTCCATCGCAGGTGACGTGCCCATCAGTGTCGATGGACGACGTAGCTTAGCACGCGTAGTGGCAGCACGCAGTGGTCCCGAGCTAGCTACTGCCGCCAACCTCGTCGCGGTCAAAAACCAATACGAGGATACGCACATAGTCTTGCCGCGTCTTTGAGTTAGAGGAAAGGCGTCCCCAGCAAGAATGCATATTCTTGCTGGGGATCAGTCACCGTTATGGGATGTTATTCAGGCTTTAAGTGGGCGCGGATATTGAGTCTGTCAATCCGACTGGCTGCAAGTTCAGCCAGCAAATGAGAGGACGATGCAAGCTGACATTACAACGTGCCTACTTGCACTGAATCACTAGAACCTATGATGGAGAAAGGATATCCATGGAGCCTGTCATCAGCGTCAAATAGTCGGTCTGTAGAGAAGTATTAGTGATGATGTGATGGAAAGACAACCCGCCCGGATGGGTTGGAGATCACGGTTCATTAACACTCCCCTCACGGGTTCCATGCACGAGCAGGCGGAGTAGGTTACGAGGCGGCGGGAATTTACCACTCGGATTTCATCTAAGTACTAACGCTAACGGAGAACACCTATGCGTTTTTTTCTCACCTCGACGCACACTCGCAGCGTCCGCATAAGCATCATCGCCGCTGCAGCGTGCCTTATATTTGGTACTTCCAGCGGCGTCGCGCTAGCCGATACGCTAGCGTTCAGGCCAGTTCCCAGCGCTGAAATTTCGGCGCTATCTTCCGCGCCACCATCCGAGCTATATCCGGCGCTTTTTGCTACGGTGCAGATGGCACATGTTTTCACCGACGGCAAAACCTTTGCTGACGCGATACCGAAAGACCCACCGTCCATCATTGCGGCGCTTTACCAGAGAGAAAAAAATCGCCTGGGATTCAAGCTGGCCGACTTTGTGCAACAGCACTTTGATTTGCCACAAGACAGCACGGATGTGTATGTCAGCGATCGAACTCAATCGTTACAACAACACATCGCTGGCCTTTGGCCGCACCTGACTCAGCAGCCTGCCCAAGTGCGCCGCGGTTCTTCACTGCTACCGTTGCCGCAACCGTATGTGGTGCCAGGTGGCCGCTTCCGCGAGGTTTACTATTGGGATTCTTATTTCACCATGTTGGGCCTTCTGCAAAATGGCAAGCCGCAGCTAATCAGTGCCATGGTCGATAATTTTGCCAGCCTGATTGATCGCTACGGCCACATCCCGAACGGCAACCGTAGTTATTACCTAAGCCGTTCGCAGCCGCCTTTCTATTACAAGATGGTGGGTTTGTTATCTACTGAGGATGAGGCCAGCGCTTATGCGCGCTATTTGCCGCAATTGCGAAGGGAGTATGCTTTCTGGATGGATGGTGCAAGTGGCCTCAAGCCCGGCACTGCTTACCGACGCGTTGTGGCGCTGCCTGATGGCGGTTTGCTGAACCGTTACTATGATGACCGCGACGTGCCGCGCGACGAGTCGTATGCAGAAGACGTCAAGGCGGCGCAGCAGAGCAAGCGCCCGGCAGCGGAGGTTTATCGCGATCTGCGTGCCGGTGCGGAAAGTGGCTGGGATTACAGCAGTCGCTGGTTCGCTGACGGAAAGTCACTGACTACTATTGAAACCACCGCCATTCTGCCGGTTGATCTCAACAGTTTGATGTTTGGCTTAGAAAATGCGATCCACCTCGGTTGCGAGCGCGTGCACGATGTGGCGTGTAGTAAGGATTTCAAGCAGCGCGCCGACCGCCGCCGTGCAGCGGTGCAAAAGTATTTTTGGGACGACACCGCTGGAAATTATGTTGATTATCAATGGATCAGGCGGCGATCAACCGCCCGTCCCAGTGCTGCCACGTTATACCCGCTATTCGTCGGCATCGCCGAACCCGCGCAGGCTGTCCGGGTGGCACAGTGGGTTGGCAAGTCGTTGTTGCGGCCCTCGGGTATCGTCACCACGACGGTCGACAGCGGGCAGCAATGGGATGCGCCTAATGGCTGGGCGCCGCTGCAATGGATAGCGGTCGACGGCCTCAATCATTATGGTCAGCATGCCCTGGCACGCGATATCGCCACGCGCTGGATGGGCAAAGTGCAGCAAGTCTACGCTGCTAGCGGCAAGCTGGTGGAAAAATATAATGTCATTGGCACCAGTGCCCACGCTGGCGGCGGTGAGTATGCTTTGCAGGATGGCTTCGGCTGGACCAACGGCGTTGCGATGCAGCTGATGACGTTGTATCCAGAGCTGAAGCAGCCTTGAAGGGGTGTTTTTTCGATTTATATTAGCTTGTGTAGTTTCTTGCAATATCAAAACATGCGCTGGAGACGTTTGATAAAACACCGGATGTGGCATTTCTCAAGAGAAATTTTATAGCGTTGAGTGGAAATACTTATTAACAAGTGGCAAATCAAGCTTGAGGTCCACGCGTGAGAAAGGCCCAGGGTTGGTCGTAATACGTTCTATGCGCTTAACGTCAAATAACAATATAATCCTGCAAAGTATTTCAATGATAGGAGCATTCTGTGATTAACGCGATCGTAAAAAGCACGCAGGAAACGCTGAATCATGATTTTATATTAGCGACCGAAGAAACCGATTTTGCCAAAGCGCAGACGTTGCTTGATCTAGGCGTAAATGTGAATTGTTTCAACGGCGCCGCGCTTGCGATAGCGGTTGGTAATGGCGAAACAGCGTTCGTCGATTTCCTGATCGCCAACGGTGCAAACGTGCATCTCAAAGAGCCATTTGGATTATCGTTAATTCATCTGGATGCGGCACGCGGCGGTTATTGTACCGAAGCACTCATCAACGCGGGTGCGAACGTGAGCGAAAAAATCGGGGCAGGCAATTCACTCCTACACAATGCTGTTCTCATCGGCGACGCGGAGCGGGTTGAGATGCTGATCAAAGCCGGCGCAGAAGTATCTGCGACAACTCGTCGTGGTGAAACACCATTGATGTTGAACCTGTTAAAGATTTCTGAAGAATTAATGGAAGATGCTTCTCGCCGACTGGAATTTGGTCCGCACTGGTTGCGTGCGCGCTACGCCATTCTTGATCGCTTGGTCCACTCCGATGATGCTGATCTGAGTATCCCGGATTCCGGTGGAAAGACTGCGCTGCACTATGCTGCAAGTATCAATGATGACGTTACGTTACGCATGATGTTTTCTACTCTGCCTACTTTGGATACGAGAGACTTACAAGGAAAAACGCCTCTCCACATCGCTTTTGCTTGTGGGAACATATTATTTATTCAGCGAGCAACAGATGGCGGTGCAGATCCCGAACTGTTGAAAAGTTTAGCAAAAGTATAAAATAGTATGGTCAAGGAAAATGTGAAGAACTGATCCGCTTATTTGCAATGATGAAAAATAAAAAACGGTATTTTTACGATTATTGATATTGAATTTCTCCCGAATTTTTGTCGCCTTTGCACAATCTAATATGTATGGCGCTCTCTCAAAAAAAACCGCAAGCTGGTCATTCATATCTGCAATGCGGATGCGCAGCCCAGCCTTTGCGGCAGTTGGAATGTAGCGCATCTGTCGCTTGTTCTTAACTTGATCTCCGATCACAAAGTTAGCCGCTGACATAGTCAAACGCCACCAAACGCCATCAAGCGTGGTCAAACCTATCAATAACGGAAATCGGCCCGTTATACCGTACCTTAATTGCACAACAACGCTACATCCACGTATATTGTCGAACGGATCGCTGAATCTTAGCGTGGAACAGATGTTATGTTTCTAGTCACTGGTGCGACGCTTGTTTCTGCCAGTTGTGTGTATGCGTATTGCTAAAAGCAATAACAAAATCGGAGGATAGATGCGCAAACACCTTGTTAAAAAAACGGGTATGCAGAATCCCGGATATTCGATTCCCCAAACGCACGGGCCACTTCAAACCCACCCTCGCACAATCGGCTGGTTTGGCGCCACTGCACTGGCAATAGGCGGCAGCAATCAAATCCTGTTCCTGCTGTCGGCGCTCTTTATCGGACAGGAAACCATATCGGGACAAGGTAGCGCGACAATTCCCCTGCTGATCGCTGGCCTGTTGCTTGCCTGGGCCGCAGCGCCTGGCTGGGTTGAACTGGTATTGATGTTTCCAAACCGTGTGGGCGGCATTTCCGCAAGTTGCGTCGAGGCTTTTCGGCCATATAGTCCGGTACTCGCCAATCTGACTGGCGTCTGCTACTGGTGGGGATGGGTTCCCACCTGCGGGTTGACCGCCATACTATCGGCATCGGCAATACACGAATGGTATTTGCCGGGCGTGCCAGTCAATGTGATGGCAGTGTCGCTGGTGGTCTTTTTTACCGGTATCAGTCTGTGCGGTATCAAATGGGTAAGTCGGCTGGCGATTCCGATTGCCAGCCTGTCGGCGTTACTGGCGTTCGTTTCTGGATTAGCGCCGATGCTGGCTGGAGAAGTCGATTGGCAACAGGCCACCACCTTCCATCTGACCACGCCTTTTCCCGGCTGGTTCGGCGAATTGACCAGCCTCATGGCCGGGTTGTATCTCATTGGATTCGCCGCGCCCGCGTTTGAGGCGGCGGCCTGTCATGTCGGCGAAATGGTTGATCCTAAGAAAACGTTGCCGCGCGCCATGCTCGCCAGCGCTGCGATAGCCGGTCTGTTCTTCATAATGCTCCCAATCGTGTGGCTCGGCACGCTTGGAGCGGATGCAATGGGCAAAGATTTGGCGCTGGAGTTGGGCCCCACCTTTGCCCCGTTGTTTGGCAATGCTGGCAAGGCAATCGCGGTCTGGTTCATGATGTTAAGCATGTTTTCCGGCACCTTGCAGCCGCTCGCCGGTGCCTCGCGCACGTTGTCCCAATTATCGGAAGACGGCTTGTTGCCACGCGCTCTCGCATTGCGTTCGCGCACCGACACACCTTGGGTGGCGACGTTGCTGACGGCTGGGATGGCGATCTTGTTCCTGTTAATCGGCGACCCGATCTGGCTAATTGCCGCTGCCAATTTTACTTACTTGATCAGTATTGCATTGCCCAGTGTTGCGGTCTGGCTGCTGCGGCGTGATGCGCCCGCGATGGCGCGGCCTTACCGCGCTCCTCGTGGCACCATCATGCTCGGACTGGCTGCCGCCGTCATGTGGGCGGTGTCCGCGTTATTAGGATTCGAGCAGTTCGGATTGCCGACCGTACTAATCGGTTTGGCCTTTGCCTATTCTGGCTCGTTGCTGTACATGTGGCGCAGGATTGCGGACCGGCGCGATTCCGGTTTGCCGGGCATTGCACGCACGCTGCACCTTAAGCTAACCGGCGCGATGATACTGGTTATGGTGTTGGACGGCACCGGTTATCTTCTGGCAGTCGCCAACATTCCACGCCCCGAGGGCGTCTTGATGACGGCACTGGCGGATATTTTCGTCGCCGTCGCCATGCTCACCATTGCCGTTGGGTTAGTGTTGCCTGGCATGATCGCCCATTCAGCAGTCGAGATTTCCGAAGCCGCAAAACAGCTTGCCAGCGGCACGCTGACAGAGCTTTCGCGTGCCATGCAGGCGCTTGGACGCGGTGATATTAACGCGGCCCATGCTAGTGTTTCATTTACCCCCGTGCGGGCACGTTCACGCGACGAAGTCGGCGAGATGGCCGCAAGTTTCAATTTGCTACAGTATGAAGTTGCCAACGTAGCCACTGGGCTCGACGGTGCCCGCGAAGGGTTGCGTCATGCGCAGCACGAAGTCACCACTGCGCACTTCAAACTCCAGCAACGCATCCACGAGCATGAGCAAGTTGAAGAAAAACTGTCGGGCATCCTGGATTCCATCCCGATGGTGGTGTGGTCTATTTCCGCTGAATATGCGCTGCTGTATATAAACCCGGCGTCGCACGTCATTTACGGACGGTCGGTGGCAGAGTTTACCGCGGACCCTACTTTGTGGACCAAAATCGTGCACCCCGATGACCGCACCAGGTTCAGGCAGTGGCTGGCGCAAGTATTAATCGGGGACCCACAAACGCTGGAATATCGCATCGTGCGGCCGGATGGCGAGGTGCGCTGGCTTGAAGATCGCGCCAGAACGGCTCGCGATGCGCATGGCAATCCACTCAGGCTTAATGGTGTGGCAACTGATATTTCCGAGCGCAGGTTACGCACTGCACGAATCGAATCCCTCGCTAATTTTGATCCACTGACCGGGCTGCCCAACCGGAATCTCTTCGTCAACCGTCTCGAACAATCATTACGTCATGCACGTCGTGCACGGTCCAGAGTTGGATTACTGTTTCTCGATATCGATCGTTTTAAATACTTCAATGACAGCTTTGGCCACGCATTCGGTGACAGCGTGCTTAAGGAGTTTGCCTTCAGGATTAAATCAGTCCTGCGCGACGAAGACACACTCGCCCGTTTTGCAGGTGACGAGTTCGTCATCCTTTTAGATCACATCAGAGAGTCAGAAGACGCCGCCAGTGTCGCTTTGAAAATACTGACCGCGTTTGCGGAGCCAGTGTCAGCGGATGGACGTGAACTACATATGAGCGCCAGCATCGGCGTCAGCGTCTATCCCGAAGATGCCGATAGCGCTGACACTTTACTCAAGCACGCAGACCTGGCGATGTATCGGGCTAAAGATCAAGGTCGCAATTGCTTCCAGTGTTATACGGTGGAAATGGGTGCTAAGGCAGTGGAAAGGGGGCATCTTGAAGATGCTCTACATCACGCGTTAGAAAACAATGAATTCGAGCTGCATTACCAACCCCAGATCGATTTGGAAAACGGACATGTAAAAAGTATCGAAGCGTTGATCCGCTGGCGAAATCCAAAACTTGGGTTCGTAGCGCCCGGACGTTTCATTCAGATCGCGGAAGAAACCGGCCTTATCGTTCAGATCGGCGAATGGGTACTGAAAACGGCTTGCGCGCAAGCCAGCATCTGGCATCAAGCGGGTTATCCGCTGACCGTGGCAGTGAATGTGTCGGGTCGTCAGCTTAAGCAAAAAAACTTCCTGCATTTGGTGCAGGACGCGATCGAGGCAGCCGACTTGAAGGCAAACTATCTTGAGTTGGAGTTGACCGAAAGTATGTTGATGAACGACTCCGAAGCGACGATTCAAATTCTGGATGATCTAAAAGTCCTTGGGGTTCAGCTATCGATTGACGATTTTGGAACCGGCTTTTCAAGCTTGAGTTATCTGAGTCGATTCCCTATAGATATTATCAAAATCGATCAGACGTTCGTTGCTGGTCTTGCTATCAAACCGGAGGCGGCATCCATTACACTGGCGATCATCGCACTGGCAAAGGCGCTTGGTCTTAAAACCGTCGCGGAAGGCGTGGAGACGGTCGAGCAACTTAATTTTTTGTATGAAAATGAGTGCGATGCGATACAAGGGTTTTATTTCAGTCGCCCATTGCCTGTGGCAGAAATGACAGCGTTACTGCAACGCGGTAGAAAACTACACCTCGGTAAAACTCACGATCTGGGTCCTTATCTGCATCTGATTCCACATTTAGGGACGGATGGTTAGGTTTCAAGCGGCGTCGTCTTCGGCCGCTTGGTGGCGTGATGGAAAAGGGGGCGTTAGCCGAGCTGGGCATTCGCCAGCTCGCTGATGGATATCAGTTGGGTATTCTGGCCGATCGTGACCACCGATTCTGGTCTATCGTGACCGACCATTCTGGCGCATCGTGACCGCTC
>NZ_JASJXA010000018.1:0-87617 GCF_035018905.1 Glaciimonas sp. Gout2
AGTCAGCCAACGGTCCTGACGCAAACGCGTCCCAGCAAGGCGTGCCGACGCAGACAGCACGCTAGTGCGGCAAGGAAGGCACAACGCATCTTGGGGGAGGTTAAGACGGTCGCCAAGTCAGCCAACGGTCCTGACGCAAACGCGTCCCAGCAAGGCGTGCCGACGCAGACAGCACGCTAGTGCGGCAAGGAAGGCACAACGCATATTGGGGGAGGTTAAGACGGTCGCCAAGTCAGCCAACGGTCCTGACGCAAACGCGTCCCAGCAAGGCGTGCCGACGCAGACAGCACGCTAGTGCGGCAAGGAAAGCACAACGCCGCTGGGGCGCGTTTACGTCAGGACCGGCCGTATGTTGCCTAGGCTGCGCTCAATCTGCTCTGCGCAAGCACGGGCGGCATCCAATAGTTTATGTTCGTGCGACTTGGTTGCCCGCCGACCAATGACGGAAACGTGAATCGCCCCCGCCAAATTACCATTGGCATGTCGGATGGGAATGGCATAGCCGACAACGCCTTCGACCGCTTCCTCTTCGCTTTTCGCGTAACCCTGCTTGCGAATGCGCTGATATTCCGCTTCCAATGCACGCGCATCAGTGATGGTATTAGTAGTCAGTTTTTTTAGCGGCCCAGATAAAGCCTTCGCAGCAAGGCGCGTATCGTTGGCGGCGAATAGCTTGCCGGTCGCGGTGCAGTGCAGCGACAGCCGCTCGCCCAAACGAATATCGAGCGAAATACGCTGCGTACCCATGCATCGGTCAACATAAAACACACGCTGCCCCATATTCATTCCGAGATAGACGTCGTCGCCAATGATTTTTGCCAGATCTTGCAAATGGCGGCGCGCCAATGGCCGCACATCGAGCGAGGCCACGGTCGATAGCGCGATGCCGACGACTCGCGGACCGATTGAGTAGCGCAAGTCTTCCGTCATGGTTAAGACTTCTGCCGCCACCATGGTTTGCAACATATTGTGGACACTGCTGACCGGCAGGCCTAACGCTTCTTTGATTTCGGTCAGGCGCAGACCTTCTTTAAAGCGCACTAACAAGTCAAGCACATCGAAGGTGCGTAGATATCGGTCCGGACTCATGGGATGCCTCGTTAAACAGAAATTACCGATCCTGCCACGGATGGCGACAAGATACTGTTATTGACCAAATGATTTAGTAGTTTCGAAATATCGAAAAGTGATTTTTCGACTCGAAATTATAGCAAAATTTGTGCCATCTCAACACGTCAACTTTACGCACTACCGATAACGTCATTCCTTCACATTAACTGAAGGAATGACGTGAGCATATTTGTGCATATTTAGAGAGATAGTTTAATAAACTATTTCAGGACTATTTAACGTACTTGAGATAATCGCTGTACTTGCCGTAGGCTTTAAACCGTTTTGCATCGTAGTCATAGCTGTATACCCGCAATGCTGACATGCCAAGATGATTATCGGGAGTAAATTTCAGCGGTGAAGAAACACCCTTCGTGTCGACTTCAAAGCCTTTTGACATCGCTTCTACCATCGCTGCACGGGTCGGCTCCTTCCCTGCTCTTGTAATCGCATCCGCCACCAGTTCGCCAACCACCCATCCACCCACAAAATTGACGTTGGTCTTCAATCCGCCGAAACCGTATTTATCAGCGGCGGCTGCCATTTCCTTGATACCACCCGGTTCCTCAATGTCACCTGGCGTGAAGCAACTGACAAAGTGATAATCGCGACCGGCCTCAGGGCCCAACGCAGAATAGATATCAGGCGTACCAAGTTGCGTAATGGAAAAAGTAGGAATTTTCAAACCATATTGCAGCATCGTCCGCATCAGCAAAATGGTCGGAGTAGGAACGCCGTATACCGTCACAACATCCGGCTTCATGGCGATGATTCCCATCACTTGCGCGGTCACGTCGGCTGAACCGACCTTGACTGGAAACGCTTGCGAGGTACCACCATATTTATGCACTTCTGCATCGACATAATCGGCGTACTCCTTTCCCCCCGCCACATCCATGTGAACAGTTGCAACTTTGAGCGCCTTGAGTTTAAGTTTATCCGCAAAATAGCCGACCCCGACCTGCGCCATTTGCTTGAACCCGCAGTACCCGTTGTAGAACATCGGCGACGGCGGTTCGATACCGGCTTTGGTGACGGCGAAGGTTCCGACGACGGGTAGTTTGCCACGGCGAATAGATGGCATTAACGCGACCTGGGCGCTGGTGTTACCCAATCCTGATATGCCAATGACTGGCGTCTGGCTACTCAATTTTTCATAGGCGATGCGTACCAATGGCGCCTCGTAACGATCATCCTCAAGTACAAGATTAACTTTACGGCCGTTGATTCCTCCGGCCTCGTTAAGGTTGCGCATGTACGACTGCATTCCGCGGACCCAAGGTATCTGCGATCCTGACGCCGTGCCGCTCATATCCATGATCACGCCCCAATCAATCCTGTCGGCGTACACGCCATCGTTAGGTTGTTCAAAGGCATGCGCGGTGATCGCTACGGTGGCGATGACCAGACTGACGCTTACTCTTCTGACACAGCTACTCAGACCTGATGTGGGTGTTTTATATCTGAAAAAGAAAGTAGACGGTTTGACCGCATGATTATGGTGATGATGATGGTGATTCATTTTGTCTCCTGAATTTGGCAACTATGCCAAGTCGTATCGAACGTCTCGATTAATTTCTGAGCGCCCTTTTGACGACTGACATGGATTCGAGCGTGATCTTTCACGTCTCTTTTATTTTTTTCTTCTCTTCTTTGGCTTTGTTAATCCCCTTTTATTTCCCTCTTTTTGATTTATAAAAAAGTTGCAGACGTAACGAACACTGTTTCGTCCAAAGCACCGATCTGTTCGAACTCAAAGTCTTCATCATCAATTTTATTAAAATCATTATGTGTTAATATTTTCGAAAATAAAAAATATATTTCGATATTTGGAAAAATACTTCCATGACACCTGCCATGGAAATCACCTCTTCAAACGCGCCGCAACGTTAAACATTAATCCGCACAACTACGGACATGCTAAGTATTGCAGCGCACAACCAAAAGGAAACACACATGGACATTTCTTCGAATATGGCACCGCAGGTGCTGACTGGACGTTTGGCGCTGGTAACCGGTGCAGGGCAAGGAAACGGTCGCGCCATTGCAATTGGCCTGGCCCGAGCTGGTGCGCGTGTCATCGTCACCGACATCAACGCAGCCAACATCAAGCAAGTGGAAGAAGAGATTCGTGCCGCTGGCGGAGAAGCGTGGGCGCACGTTCTCGATGTTACGTCGACCGACGCCTGTGCGGCTCTTGCGCAAAAAATTGGTGATGAAATTGGTCAGGTGAATGTGGTTGTTAATAATGCTGGAATCCTGATCCGCGAGAATATAGATAGTCCACGTGTTGTCGCCAATATGCAGCGCATGATGGATGTCAATGTCAATGGCACTTTCAACGTGACGCACGCATGGTTACCAGCATTGCGTGCAACACGTGGAACAGTCATTAATGTGGCTTCAGTCGCTGCCTTTGCCGGACAGCCTAACAGTATGGGTTATTCGCCCTCTAAAGGCGCGGTCAAACTGCTTACCCAATCGCTGGCGGTGGAACTTGCCAAAGACGGCATCCGCGTGAATGCTATCGCCCCGGGATTGATCGAAACACCAATGACTATTGATAGTCGCGGCACACCTGAAACGCTGCATAAATTTATGCTTAGAATGCCGTTGGGACGCGTTGGGCAAGCGGAGGAATTGGTTGGACCAGTCGTGTTCCTGGCCTCTGAGATGGCGAGTTATGTCACTGGCGTCATATTGCCGGTCGATGGTGGATTTCTGGCCTGTTAAGCTGCATCAACGTCTAATGACGCAGTAGAATGTGCCTACGATGAAATCGTTCATCGTAGGCGTGATAACAAGTTGAAGTAATGTTGCAAGCGTGAGGTTGAAACCTGAAATAAATTCAGGTATTCATCACAGCAATTTTAATTTTAAGATTGTGGTTTGATTGCGGTCTGATCAATTATGCCGCGGTCAGGATAAACCCGCGATAGGCATTATCCGCAATCTCATCACACTCCTTGCGGTACACCCCAATTCTTGCCACATACGGCATGAATACGCGTGGTTTCCCCGGAATATTGGCACCCAAAAACCATGAATTAGCCAGTGGGAAAAGTGTCTTGTTAGCCGCTTTATTGACATGCTCTACCCAGTCTTTTTCCGCCGGCACTCCCGCCTCAATGGTGGTGATTTTCTCTCGATCCAGATAGGTTATACAATCACTAATCCACTCAACATGCTGCTCAATACCGACCACCATATTGACTAGCGCAGACGGACTTCCCGCGCCTGTGATGATGAACATATTGGGGAAACCGGCCGTCATTAAGCCCAGATAAGTGCATGGCCCATCGGCCCATTTATCGACCAGCGTCAAGCCGTTTCTGCCACGAATATCCATGTTCAGTAGCGCCCCGGTCAATGCGTCGTAACCGGTCGCACACACCAGCGCATCTAACGCATATTCTGTGTCACCACAACGCACCCCTTCAGCACTTACTTCGGTAATCGGCGTCTTTTTTAAATCGACCAGTTTAACGTTGGTGCGATTGTATGTTTCGTAATAACCGGTATCTACACAAATACGTTTGGTGCCAAGCGGATGATCGTGTGGACAGAGCATTTCTGCCACGACAGGATCTTCTACTGTATTTCTAATTCGGGCGCGAACGAAGTCTGAAATCGTGTCATTGGCACGCTTATCGACCATCACATCATTAAAGGAATGAACGAAGTTGACGCCGCCTTTATTCCAGCGACGTTCGTATTCTTGTGCGCGCTCTTGTTCCGTCGCCTGCATCGCGCCTTTATCTGAAAACTCATACAAGGTCCCCACTTCGCGCGCCCGGGTGCGGTGTTCGCGATAGACGCTTTTCCATTGTTGCTGGTCTTCGGGCTTGAGCGCTTCGTTCCATCCTGGAATGGAAAAGTTGGCGGTACGTTGAAAGACCACTAAGTTTTCTACTTGACGGGCGAGCGCAGGAATCGTTTGAATGCCGGAAGAACCGGTCCCGATCACGCCCACCCTTTTGCCACTGAAATCGACACCTTCATGCGGCCATGCGCCGGCATGATAAATCTTGCCGGTGAACTTGGCCAGACCCGGAATATCCGGCAATCTTGTGGCAGAGAGCGAACCACTTGCCATCACGCAAAAACGTCCGGATGCCTGTGCGCCAGTATCAGTTTCCAATTGCCAGCGATTTTGCGTTTCATCGAAAATTGCAGCCGTAATGCGCGTATTAAAATCAATATCCCGACGCAGATCGAAGCGATCCGCTACGTGCATGATATAGCGTAATATTTCTGGCTGTGCCGCGTACTTTTCGGTCCAGACCCATTCCTGCTCAAGTTCAGTAGAAAACGAATACGAGTACTGTAAGCTTTCTACGTCACAACGAGCGCCGGGGTAGCGATTCCAATACCAGACACCACCGACATCATTTGCGGCCTCGAAGACACGCGCTGTCAAACCCATTGCACGAACCTGATGCAGCATGTGCAAGCCGGCAAATCCGGCTCCGATGATTAAGACGTCGTACGCTGCATCCGATGCAGAATTCAATGATTTGACTTGGGCGTCGCCATGCTGCAACGGTGGCTTGGAATGTGGCATCGTATCGGTCTCTTTTTTATAGTTATCGCAGCGAAAAGCTGGTGTGTAAAAAATTTAAACGTTGTCCGTGGCAGCGCCATGTTCGGTGCCAAGATACGCCTTGATCACCGCTGGATTTGCCTGCACCTCGCGCGGCGTTCCCTCAGCGATTTTGCGGCCAAAATCAAGAACGACGATCTTGTCAGAAATATCCATGATCACCGGGATGTCATGTTCCACAATCAAAAAGCTGACGCCGTATTGCTCACGCACGCGCAAGATCAATTCGGTCATTGCGCTTTTTTCCGCGCTACTCATACCAGCCATCGGTTCATCGAGCAACACCAAGCGCGCTTTTTGCATTAACGCACGGGCGAATTCGACTTGCTTTTGTCGTCCATAAGGTAACTCTCCCGGCAACACGTCAGCGATATCGGGCATACCTAAAAATTCCAAAACCTCGGTCGCTGCCGTGAATGCGGCCCGTTGCTCCGCACGCGCCCGCCAGCTTGTGACAGCACCTTGCAGCAGGCCGGATGCGCCTTGCCGATATGCGCCAACCAACAAGTTATCCATCACCGTCAGGCCACCGAACAATGCCAAATTCTGGAACGTCCGCGCCACGCCATGCCGCGAGACCTGATGCGCTGCTTTCCCTGTAATGTCGGCACCGTCGAAAACCACCTGTCCCGATGTTGGCCGATACATGCCAGTGACGCAGTTAAATAAGGTGGTTTTTCCGGCGCCATTAGGACCGATCAACGAGGTAATCTGCCCTGTTTGTGCGGTAAATGACACGTCATCCAGCGCACTTAAACCCTGAAAGCGCATTTGCAACGATGCAATATTGAGTAAAACGTTACTCTTCATAGTAGTCGTTGATGGCATCTTGCTAGTGTTCATCTCACTCGGGGCGCTCAAACTGTTGCCTCTTCGCGCTGACTGCCAAGGTAAGATTGCTTGACCAATGCGCTGGCGGCTACTTCACTCGCAGGACCGGACAATACAATCCGGCCACGATCCAGGACATAAGCGGTGCTGGCGAATTGCAGTGCCAATCGCGCGTTTTGCTCGACCACCAACATGGAGGTTCCCAAGGTGTCGCCGACGACTTTCAGTTGCTCATAAATCGTTTCCACGATCAAGGGCGCGAGGCCTAGCGACAGCTCATCGACCAGCAATAGTCGGGGTCCTGCTACCAACGCCCGTCCTAACGCCAGCATTTGCTGTTCACCGCCGGAAAGCCAGCCAGCGGCTTGTCGACGTCGCTCAAGCAAGCGTGGAAAAAGTGTGTATACCGCTTCCATCCGTTTGCTGACAGCCGCCCGCGGCAATATAGCAGCGCCGACCTGTAAGTTTTCTTCGACGCTTAATTGCTTGAATACCAGTCTGCCTTCCGGCACCTGCGCCATACCAAGTCGCACCAATTGGTGCGAAGGCAAACCAAGAATAGAATTCCCTGCGAAATCGATCCTGCCAGCTGTGACGCCGCCGCCATGCAAACCCAGCAAACCGGTAATCGCGCGGATTAAGGTGGTTTTGCCAGCACCATTAGCGCCTAGCAGGGCGACGATGCTGCCCGCTGGCAAGGCCAGACTGACCGAATCCAGCGCCAAACCTTTACGTGCATAGGCAACCGACAGATTGTCTACATTGAGCATTATTTCCATACGTTGCTCCGCCATGAGGAAAACCGCTTACGCAATTGGACGCCAAGGCCAGCCATGCCGCCCGGCGCAAAAATCAACAATATAACCACCAGCAGTCCAAAAGTCAGATTCACCAGTTGCGGCTTACTATTTAGCAAAAACTGACCAACCACACCAGGCGATCCGCCCGCATGGGTCGCAAAACCGCTGATCACGGCTGGCAACAATAACCAGATAACCGCCCCACATACTGAACCGGCCAGCGATCCCATCCCGCCAATAATGATCATGGCGATGAACTGGACCGCGAAGTTGATGCTGAAAAAATCCGCAGCAACATTGGTCATGAAATACGCGTATAAAGCACCCGCCATTGCAGCGATGGCGGAGCTAAAAGCGAAGGCTTTCAAGCGCAAAATGCGTACGTCGATACCAGCCGCAGTGGCAGCCAGCTCATGATCACGCATTGCCATCAATGCGCGCCCTTCACGTGAGCGCATGGTGTTGCGCAAACACATATAAACCACGGCCACCAATGGCAGCAAAAAGAAATACCAGCGCAATCCAGAGTCGAGTGCAAACGGTCCGACCTTAGCTTCGTTGAAAGGAATACCCACTACGTCAAAGAATTTGTACTGGTATTCGGCAAGCAGATATACGACGATAAAATGCAACGCTAACGTTGACAGCACAAAATACAATCCGCGCACGCGTAACGACGGCAAACCCGCGAAGACTCCGGCTAAGGCGCCAGCTACTCCCGCGGCGATCAGCACCAATGGAAAAGGCCAGCCCCATTGCGTTCCCGTCACGGCGGCAGCAATCGCACCAACCGCATAAAACGCAGCGTGACCGATAGAAATCAAACCGGCACAACCCGTTAAATAATTGAGCGATAGTGCACCTAAAATGGCGATCAGCGTCAGGTTGACTTGCGTTAAACCAATATTCAGCAGTTGCAGGTTAGATAGCCGAAAACCGAATATCGCACGTTGATCCAGTACCACCGGTAAGTAGCACAGAATAGCGATAGCAGCGATGATGCCGATCCAGCGCCAGGGAAAAACAGCGGCTGGTGTTGGGATCACCAATGTTTGGGCGGATGCCTGTAATTGAGGTTGAGTACTCATCGCATCACACCCGACCGAGTTCACGTTGACCGAACAAACCCCACGGTCTCACCATCAGAATCATCAATAGCGGTGCATAAATCAATATGTCACGCGCTTTAGGTGAGATATATGCGGACCCGAATTGTTCAATTAAGCCAACCAGCAAACCACCCACAATGGCGCCCGGAATACTTTGCAAGCCACCGATCACCACCGCTGGTAAGGCCAGCAAACCAATGTTTTCCAGCTCGACAGTCGCCACTTGCAACTGTCCTAAAAAGACGCCCCCGATAGCCGCCAGGACGCATCCGATAGCCCACGCCAGGGCATTGATGCGATTGACGTTGATGCCAGACACAAGCGCTGCTTCATGACTATCAGCAGTGGCCCGCATCAGTAAACCGGCCGACGTGAACTTGAAGAAAGCACCCACGCCTGCCATACAGGCCCAACTCACCAACGCAGCGGTTAAATGCAATTCTGATATCCGTACACCGCCGACTAAAAAACTGCCGGTTGGCAAGGGCGTCATCAATGACCTTGCCTGTGGTCCGTAAATCAATTCGATCATGGCACGCAGCACAATCGCCAATGCAATAGTGATCATAATCACCGGTAACAATGGACGACCGGCCAAAGGACGAATCAATAACGCATGGATTGCAGCGCCCAATAATGCCGCGGAAAGGACGATGAAAACCACCGCCATCGGGAAAGGCAAACCGAGCTGCGTACTGCCAGTCACGGCCAAATAAGCACCGACAACAACCAACATACCCTGGGCAAAATTAAACACCCCGGTCGCCTTAAATATCACCGCGAAGCCAAGCGCCACCAAGCCGTAAATGCTACCCAGCGCTAAGCCGCTGAAAAGGATTTGGGTCATCATATTATTTGGCGACCTGCTGATAGTCACCGTACTTGCCATACGCCTTGAAGCGCTTGGTGTCGTAATCGTAGTTATAAGGTCTCAGTTGCACTAACCCAAGATGATTGTCGGGTGTGTATTTCAGTTGCGACGATACGCCTTTAGTATCTACTTCAAAGCCTTTCGCCATTGCTGCAACCATCGCAGCACGGGTCGGCGCAGCGCCAGCCCGGGCGATCGATTCGGCTGCCAGTTGGCCAACCACCCATCCGGCGACATAATTACCATCGTTCTTCAACGCGCCATTGCCATATTTATCGGCTAACGCCGACATCTCTTTAATAGCAGGCGTTTCTTCGATTCCGCCCGGCGTGAAGCAGCTGACAAAATAATAGTTGCTGCCAGTCTTAGGGCCCAAAGCCTCATACACACCCGGCGTGCCGAGATAAGTAATGGCGAAGGTTGGAATATTCAAACCGTATTGCTGCATCGCCCGCATTACCAAAATGGCGGTAGTCGGTACGCCATGAATGGCGACGAAATCCGGTTTCATTTTAATGATTTCGAGCACTTGCGCAGTCGCATCAGCAGCGGCTACTTTTATTTGAATCGACTTCGACGTGCCGCCGCGCTGCGCCACCGCTTCATCAATATATCCTGCGTATTCTTTACCGGACGCGACATCAAGGTTGATGGTGGCGACCGTTGGCGCTTTCAGTTTCAGCTTATCGATAAAAAATCCGACACCAACTTGTGCCATTTCACGGAAACCGCAAAAGGAACCATAAAATAGTGGCGATGCAGGCTCAACCGCTGGTTTGGTCGTCACATAAGTACCGACAATAGGCACCTTGCCACGTCGGATTGACGGTGCCAAGGCAACCTGCGCGCTCGAGTTGCCGACGCCAGAAATGCCTAATACGGGAGTTTGATTGACTAGCTTGTCGTAAGCGACGCGATCCAGCGATGCGTCGTAGCGGTCATCTTCAGCCAGAATGTTGATTTTGCGGCCATGAATACCGGCGCTTTCATTCACCTTGCGCATATACGCCTGAAAACCCTTTACCCAAGGCAACTGGGCTGCCGAAGCCGGTCCACTCAGATCCATCATGACGCCCCAATCAATATGATCGGCATAGACGCCATCGCTTTCTTGCTCGAAAGCATTAGCGCTAAAAGCGAAGCTGGCTGCGATCAAGCCAAGCGCAAATTTACCAGCAGAGGCGCGTGCGCCACTTTTCAACATAGTCATTTCATCTCCCGTGGTCGCTCACCTGTCAACGCTAAGCGATCGCAGGAAAGTCGTTTTAATATTTAGTGTTTTTCGAATATTCGAAAACCAATCTTTGTTTGCGAAAATATTATCACGAATATGCATCCCAGCAAGGTTGATTTAACGATTTATCGCCGAAACATTTCAATGCTTAATGCATCCAGGAAATAGTGATAAGACATAGGCAACTTTGCCCCGCGAAGTGGCTATGAACCTTCACCACAAAGACATTAACTTGGGGAGTAAAGGTAGAAAAATACGGGAAGAAGAAGAAGAAGAAGAAGAAGAAGAAGAAGAAGAAGAAGAAGAAGAAGAAGAAGAAGAAGAAGAATACCCCGTTGGCGAAGCACTTGGATGCCAAATCGGTTTTGTAGGAGTTACGCAAACCCGTCCCAGCAACGGGCTTGCCAATCCTGCCGACGCAGACAGTACGCCAGTACGGCAAGGAAAGCACAAAGCCGCTGGGGCGGGTTGACGTAGCTCCTACAAACTATAGGGCGGCACCGCCGTCCATAGCTACTTCCGATCCGGTCATGTATGCGCTGTCATCAGACAAAAGAAACAACACCAATTTGGCAATTTCTTCCTTGGTGCCAAGACGTTTCATTGGCACTTGCTGTACCCGACGAAGGTTTTCTTCGCGGCTACGGATGTTGAGCATATCGGTATCAATCGGCCCTGGATGAACCGAATTGACACGAATATTGCGATCCGCCAATTCCAGCGCGGCGGCCTTGGTCATACCGCGCACCGCCCATTTGCTGGCCGTGTAAGCGATTGAATTCGGCGCGCTGCGCAAGGCCACAGTGGATGACATATTTACGATCGCACCGCTGCCGGTTTCTTCGAAAGCTGCGACCACAGCGCGCATGCCAAGAAAAGTACCCAATTGATTGATGCGCATATGCCGTTCGAACTGGGCGGTGTCGGTATCGACTAGCGCTTGCGGGGTGTACACGCCAGCATTGTTGACCAAACCGTGTAATTTTCCCATGCTGCGGGCGACGGCAACGGCTGCATCCCACTGCGCTTCGGAGGTGACATCCAACGGCTGAAAAATACACGCGTCGCCTAATTCTTGCGCCAGTTGCTGGCCTTCTTCGATCAGGACATCGGCAATCACAACCTTCGCGCCTTCGGCCACCAGAAAACGGGCTTGCGCAGTACCGAGGCCACGTGCGCCGCCGGAAATCAAAAATACTTTGTTAGTAAAACGCGTCTGTTCGTGAGTCATATTGGCATTCATAATAAGGTTTGAAAGGCTCTGCACCTGATGCAAAATTGGTCCGTTGATCGCACGGGCTGTTATAGCCACATCAGGTGTTTGGATCGGTCCAGCGCAACGTCAGGCAGGTGTAAATGCAAAGCCACGATAGTCATCGGCGACTACTTCTTCGCAAATCACGCTGTAATTTCCGAAGCCGCCCACATAAGGCAAAAAGACTTGCGGTTTCCCCGGAATATTTGCGCCCATAAACCAGGACTTCGTACTTGGAAAGAGTGTCTTTGAGGCGACTTCATTCACGTGCGCGACCCAATCGTTCTCGGCACTCAAATCCGCCTCGGCCACCCCACGCTCGTTTTTTTGCATGGAAGCAAGACAATTGGCGATCCAGTTTACATGCTGCTCGATCGCCACGACGACGTTGGTCAAAATCGATGGACTGCCAGGACCCGTAATGAAGAAGAGATTAGGGAAACCAGCTGTCATCAATCCCAAATAAGTCCGCGGGCCATCAGTCCATTTATCTTTTAGTGAGAGGCCTCCGGTCCCGCGAATATCAATGCGATCAAGCGCGCCGGTCACCGCGTCGTAACCGGTGGCAAACACGATACAGTCCAAATCATATGTAGCAGCAGCGGTACGCATTCCTTCCGGTACGATTTCTACAATCGGTGCAGTGCGCAAATCGACCAGACTGACGTGCGGTTGATTAAATGTCTGGTAATAATCGGTGTCGACGCAAATACGTTTGGTGCCGATGGCGTGGTCGTTCGGTGCTAGCAATGCCGCGACATCGGGATCATTGACCGTGGTGTGAATTTTATTTCGCACGAATTGTGCAGCGCTGTCGTTCGAGCTGCGGTTGGTATAAATATCGTTGAACGCATGCGTGTAGTTGGCTCCGCCACGCTGCCAGCGGCGCTCGTATTCCGCCTCGCGCTCAGCTTCCGGCACGTCGGTGGTGGCGCGCGTGCTGTATTCATACAAGATACCGGAACGGGTGTGTCGCGCTTTTTCGCGGTTCGCGGCGTAGTCAGCCTTCCAACTTTGTTGGTCTTCGTCCGATAGTGGACAATTCCACGCAGGAATGCTGAAGTTAGGTGTGCGCTGAAACACCACTAATTCGCTGGCCTGACGCGCAATCACCGGTATGGTCTGGACCCCGGACGAGCCAGTGCCAATAACGCCGACACGCTTGCCGGTGAAGTCGACCGGCTCATGCGGCCAGTTTCCGGTGTGATAGAACTGTCCTTTAAAACTATCCAGTCCGGCCAGATCCGGCATGCGCGCTGCCGACAGACAACCTGCGGCAGTGATCAGGAAACGCGCTGACATGGTGTCGCCATGCTCTGTAAGAACAGTCCAGCGCTGACTTTCAGCATCATAGATGGCGCTGCTAATTCTGGTTTCGAATGCGATGTCGGAACGCAATTCAAAACGGTCGGCGACGTGGTTGATGTAACGCAAAATCTCGTCCTGCTTCGGGTAACGCTCAGTCCATTGCCACTCCTGTTGTAACTCCTCGGAGAAGGAATAGGAATATTGCATGCTTTCTACGTCGCAACGGGCGCCAGGATAACGGTTCCAATACCAAGTGCCGCCCACGCCCTTTCCCGCCTCGCACACTTGGGTTTTCAAGCCGAGCTGGCGCAAGCGATGCAACATATATAAACCGGCAAAGCCAGCCCCAACGACAACGACGTCGACATCGCTTGCAAGGGCGGAGTGAGTGGGTGAGGAAGTGCGAATCATGGGTGTGTCTTTCTAATCTGTTGCGGTAAGGGAATACAAAGCGGCACCGAGCGTGGCGCCGATATAATCGACAACGATATTGCTGGTAGACAAAAATTGTCCCATCATCAGCATGCCGTGAATCTGGTCCGACAAGTGCAACGAGGTGACGCGCACGCCCTCCTCCTCCAGCCGACGGGCGTATGCTAACCCTTCGTCACACAACGGATCGTTGCTGACCGTCACGACCAGTGCAGGCGGTGTTCCGGCCAGACTCGAAGCCTTGATCGGAGAAGCGTGCCAGTCAAGCCTGTCCTTCACCTCAGGCGTGTAATGATCAATGAAATAGTGCATGGTGGCGGCGGTCAGCGGGATGCCAGCAGTCATGGTCTGATAGGAATTGCTGGCGGCAGTCAAATCTACGGCAGGATAAATCAGCGCCTGAAACGCCAGCGGAGGCACAGTACCATCGCGTGCCATCAATGCCAGTACTGCGGCGAGGTTGCCGCCTGCACTGTCGCCACCGACAGCAATGCGGTCCGGCACGATCGACATCTCGACGGCATTATCCACGACCCATCGCAATGCAGTCGCTGCGTCGTCCAGCGCCGCTGGAAAGCGATGCTCCGGTGCTAACCGATAATCAACCGCCACCACGCACACGCGCGCTGCATTGGCTAAGCGACGACATAACCGGTCGTGGCTTTCCAGATTGCCGATCACCCATCCGCCGCCATGCAAAAAGACCAGACAAGGAAGTTGCTCGTCCAGAAGAGTGCCCATCGGACGATACAGCCGCAGGCACAAGGATCCACCCAATCCGGGAATATAAATATCACGCACCGATGCAACTTCCACTGATGGTGCTTGCATGACATCCTTCGAAGCAGCGTAGGCAACGCGGGCAGCGTCGGGCGTCATTGCTTCAAACGGGACGCGCCCCGCTGCACGGCCTAGCGCGAGCAAATGTTCGACTTCAGGGTCTAATGTTGGCATGTGATTACTCGAGTGGGTTGATAGAGACGTGGCGTCTTAAGGTCAAAAATCCGACGCGACATTTTGTTATGACAACTATATCGTTTTTTTTGCGTCGTTGCACCGCCTGTTCGTGCACAATTGACTCATGGTTGACGCGGCGATTGCAGATAACTATACTTTAATTTCGAAAAAGTTTTCGCTATTTCGAAATTTAATTGAGACTCATGAAGTTAATTCAAAGAGGAATTTATTTTGATTGTCATGCAAACATTAGAAAAAGCGCGAACAATAGAAACCGGTTGTCGTGCGCGCAATAGTCCACAGTTCGTTGGACATATTACCGATTTGATCGAGCCGGATAGCAAAGCAATTACCACCAACGGCGTAGCAAGAGCGCAAGCCTATCTGGTCGAGCAAAAAGCGAATTGGACGCTGCCGACACATTTTCATACTCAGCATCAATTTCAGGTATTTGTCGCCGGCGACGGATTTCTTGGAAAGCATGGCATCCGACATTTAGAGGTGCATTATGCGTCTCGCTATTCTGCCTATGGGCCGCTGATGTCTGGTGAAGGGGGCGTCTCTTATCTGACTTTGCGCCTGCTTGGCGATACTGGCGCATGGTATCTGCCGGAATCACGACCACATTTACCGCTACGCATTAAGAAACAGCAAATGCATGCGGCACCCAGTGCCACAGTGATGGCGCAAGCATTGTCTGGTTTGGAATCAGTAGTTGAAGAAGTGCTGATCGCGCCGGAAGAAAGCGGGCTTGCCGCATGGATCGTCCGTGTGCCACCCCACCACAAAGTAGCTGCTCCTGAATGCGGGGAGAATAACGGTGGGCGTTTTTATGTAGTGACAGACGGTGCGCTGTGTGTCGACAAAACAGATTTAACTGCCTTGGCAACACTCTTTATCCCGCACGATAATGTGCTGGAACTTCAAGCTGGGGCGACAGGTGTTGAAGTGCTCATATTGCAGTTTCCCGCCAGCGCCCTGATTGACGCCAGCGTTGTTCCTGCTTAAACCTGCGGTAGCTTAAGCGTCTGAGGGCGACAACTTATGTAGTCGCTCCATGGTCTCGATATACTCAAGCTGTAGTCGGTACATGACATCCCGCACTGAACTTTCTTCATTGAGCATGCCGACGACCTGACCGACAGGGAAAGAGTACAAATCCTTGCGCTTGGCGCGCACTACGCGTGCATGCGCTTCGTTGTAGAGAATACCTTGTAGCGGAGTCGGTAAGTAAGCGGGCGCACCCGGTTGCTCCCATGCCTCCGACAGTAAGCTCTTAATCATGCGTACCGGCTTGCCGGTCCGGGCACGACGCCGCACTGCATCCTCAGTCTTAGTCTCGAATAAGACTTCTTTCTCAAATGGGTCTAACTCACTCTCACGTGTGCCGAGCCAAAGACTGCCGCACCAGACCCCTTGTGCTCCTAATGCCAGCGCCGCTGCAATCTGACTACCTTTGGCAATGCCGCCCGCCGCTAACACGGCGACGTCATCACCGCACGCTTCAACGACTTGCGGCACCAATACCATCGTGGCGATATCACCAGTATGTCCACCTGCCTCAGTGCCTTGCGCAACGATAAGCTGGACACCAGCAGCGCGATGACGCGCAGCATGCTCGCCTTTGCCGCACATGGCACCGATCATGACACCACGTTCGCGCAATTCTGCCACTATATCCGGTGGCGGCGATCCCAGCGCGCTGACGACCAGCTTGACTTGGGGATGCGTCAACGCCACGCGTAGCAAGCGGCGTGCACCATCGGGTGTCATGTTGCCGCGACCATGCACAATCGAAGCGTGGATGCGCTCACGTTCGTCTTCGGGAAGGGGCGGAACGCCAGCGTCATCCAATATTTTATCCAGGAAAGCGCGATGCTCATCCGGAATTAACTTTTCCAGATCTTGCGTGCTGCTTTCTGATTGTTTGTCGTACTTCGTCGGAATAATGACATCTACTCCATACGGGCGACCGCCCACATGTTCATCGATCCAGCATAATTCGGTTTCTAGTTGCTCAGGCGAAAAAGTCGAGGCACCTAGCACGCCGAAGCCGCCCGCCTTGGTCACTTCCACCACGACGTCGCGGCAGTGAGAGAAAGCGAAGATCGGTAAATCACAACCGAGTTTTTCACAAATAGGGGTACGCATAGTTCTATTCCTTAGCGAAGCGAGTGCGAGATAGTAAATTTAAATAAGAGTTACAGCGCAATACCAAGCTTTTTCACCAGCGGTGTCCAGCGTGCAACTTCAGCAGCGACAAAAGCTTGCGCTTGGGCAGGGCTAGATTTCAGTACAGGTTCAATTCCCAGTTGGGTCAACTGTGCCTGTATGGCAGGACGCGCCATCGTACGATTTACGGCCAGCGAAATCGGGTCAGTTACATCACGCGGTGTGCCTAATGGTGCCGCAAGCAGGTTAGCAGTTCCCGCGATCAAATCGTATCCTGCCTCCCGTGAGGTTGGCACATCCGGCAGATTTCTTTCTCGCGCTTCCGCCATCGTGGTAATGATGCGCAATTTGCCGGATTTTTGATATGGCATGAGCGTGCCGGAGGTCTCGATAACCATTTGCACTTCACCGGCTAGGGAAGCCACAATCGCGCCCGCGCTACCTTTGTACGCAATATCGGCTACATCAATCCCTGCAATCGATTTAAATAGCTCGCCTGCCAGATGGACCGTTGTACCAAGTCCGGCATGCCCATAAGATAATTTATTGGGATGTGCTTTGGCGTAAGCGACGAGGCCCTTGAGGTCCGTAAAGGGAAGGTTTGGGTTGACAGCGATCACGAATGGGGCGTTGCTCAGCAGCGCTATCCATTGGAAATCGGTCACTGGATTGTAAGGCGGATTAGCATGCGAAATGGGGGCGGACACGGCAGTGGAACCGGTTGCCATCATCAATTGACTACCATCCTTGGGGCCGTGCAAAAATGTCAGGGCGACGGTCAAACCACCGGCACCAGGCTTATTTTCAATAATAATCGGATTGCCTAACTCTTCCCGTAATGCGTTCGCAAAAATGCGCGCGAACGTATCGCCGGAACCGCCGGGCGGAAAGCCGACCATGATTTTTACAACCCCATCAGTAAAGCGGGCGGCGGCGGCAGGATTAATACCAAACGCCAAACTTGATAGGGCTACGGCCGCGCTCTGAATGATGTGGCGACGCTGGGGCGAAGCGGGTGATCGGATTGTCATTGCTGTTCTACCTAGGGCGATGGTAAGCGAATTGGATGCGGAAAATGATGCTCGATCAGCATCAGAACGCTGCGTCTCTTTATCGAAATTTCGAATTATTATTCTTTATTTCGAAAATGATACCACGCGAGCCTTGGATAACTTATTTTAATTAGTAGAACCGCATTCACACTTTGATACGAAGCGAGGACAGAATGGTGTTATTTTAAAGTGTGATAAATCAATGACTAGCCATCAAAAGTGAGGCCAATAAAATCTGCTCTTTGACTGAAGGGTCGGGGAAAATGATGCCGAGGGAGCGCAATGCGGCGATGGACTGTTGAGGTTAAAACAAACAGCCGCGGGCTCGTTGCCGCGGCATGTCTGCTACGCAATACTAAATCGACGTAACGTCTTGCGCGACATAAACCTTAATCGGTTGCGTAAGGATATTAGCCGGTGCGACCCGATTCAAGTCAAACGTTGAAACATTGGTACCGACGTCAAAGTACCAGGCGAACGATTTGTCGCCAACAACAAACTTGACCGTTTGACCGCCGGTCACATTGACATACTTGGTATCAGGTTTGATGTTGATGGTTTGCGTCGCGGTTCCTGTCGTACCGGGATCACCCAAAAACTTCAGTGGCAATTCTGCTGCAAATGAGGAAGAGCATGCTATGGCGAGTATTGAAGCCAAAAGCGAAGTGCGCAGTGTGCCAGCGGCAGTAAGGGCGGAGATAGAATTATTGGACATGATGTACTCCTTTGTGTTGGTTGTTAAAATTACAATGCTTCTAATACTTTTTCTTTACTTCTGAAATAACGAATAAGCCAATCTGTGGCTTCAACTTGATTGCCTTACAACTTGCATTGATTGTTGTCCGACAAAACTAATTATACGCCTTTTACTTTGCATGTTAATATTTAGTATGAAAACTAAAAAAGAGACAAACTATGCCTGACACACTTCAACAACATGACCGTGACCTAATGCATTTGACAATGTCACTCGGCCAGATAACACGCGCCTATAAGGTTGCCGCCGATCAAAGCGTATCGAATTTAGGCTTGTCGCAAGCTACCGCATGGCCACTGGTTATGATTGGCCGCCTCGGTAGCGGCGTGCGCCCGGGCAGCGTCGCTGATGCATTGGGATTGGATCCCGCCTCTGTGGTGCGCGTGATTGATCATTTGATTGCCGCAAAATTGGTCGAACGGCGCGAAGATCCTACCGACCGCAGGGCGAAGCTGTTATATCTTACTGAAGAGGGAAGTTGTCGCGTGCTGAAACTGGAAGCGGCACTGTTACCCTTCCGACGGCAGTTGTTTACCGATATAGATACCGCGGATATTCATGCGTGCTTACGCGTTTTCGACGCTTTAAGCGGTGCGCTGGCTTCGTGCCCGACGCGCAGTGACACACTTTAATGGGCAGTCTGATAGATGCGGGGAAAACCAGCGTTGCAATGCTGGTTCTCTGGTGTGTAAATTATTACATTGCAACATTTCCCTGTAAGTGAGCAAGGGAAATAAAACATGCATGCTAAATATTACCCTTGGTTCCTTTCAATTGCTGGGGACCCACGCACGGAACGATAAGTAACCGGCCGACCGCGTTTGCTCAAAACGATTTGCCAAAGCTGGCCTTGACCTGAGCGAAAAAAACCAGCAGAAGAAAGTAAGAAGTATTTCCACATTCGATAGAAACGCTCGCCGTATTTATCCTTCAATGTGGGCCATGCTTTATCGAAATTATCCCACCATGCCATCAGCGTTCGGTCATAATCGCGGCCGAAGTTGTGCCAGTCATCAATCAAAAACCGTCCTTCAAGGGCGCTGGAAATTTGTTTCGCCGAGGGCAAATGACCATTCGGGAAAATATATTTATCCAGCCACATATCCCTTCTCGTCTCAGTCACATGGTTACCAATGGTATGCAATAGAAAAAGACCATCTGCCTTTAACAACTTGCCGACAACATCAAAGTAAGTAGCGTAATTTTTTGCTCCGACGTGCTCAAACATACCCACCGATACAATCTTATCGAACTCACCGGTAAGTTCTCGGTAGTCGGTTAACAAAATGGTGACGGGCAATCCTGCGCACTTTTCTTGCGCCAGCTTTTGTTGCTCTTTTGAAATAGTAATTCCGACGACTTCGACCTGATATTTTTCTGCAGCGTAGCGTGCTAAACCGCCCCAACCACATCCGATATCTAGTAACCGTTCACCCGGCTTTAATTCAAGCTTACGACAAATCAATTCAAGCTTATGCAGTTGCGCCTCTTCCAGATTTTTTGCGTGCTCCCAATAGCCGCATGAGTACATCAAATTTGAATCGAGCATGCTTTCGAATAGATCATTACCGATGTCATAGTGCTGCTCGCCCACCTGAAAGGCACGATTTTCAGTTTGAAGATTGAAGAATTTTTGACGTAAAATTTCCAGCGCAAATCTGAACTTGGCGGGACCTACGACTGTTTGCTCGAGGTCATGACTGGTGATTTTGAAAAAAAATTCATCAAGCTGCTGACTGTCCCAATCTCCGTCCATGTATGACTCGCCGATCCCCAGTTCCCATTTTGTAAACATTTTCCGAAAAAAAGCACTATCGTAAATTTGCATGTCCCATGGCGCGTCTCCGTTCAACTTGACACCCGCATGTTCAAACAACTGGTTGATGATTTTCGGACCATTCGCTTTCATATTGAGCGTTGTCGGTGTCAATCCACTACTGTGCGAAGTTGTCATGTTATGTCTACCCGAGTATGAAATTTCTGATGCTCTTTGCGAAATAATAATCAGTCTCACGTCTTCTATTAATAACTCGGAATATCAACTTTTATTAATTATGCGAGTTACTAATCATAATAGATAAATATCAGGCGTAAAATTTTTTTAGGCGGGACATGAAATAACTCTTTTACTCCATCACAATTGTGTTTGCGCACAGAAGTAGAGCCCGATTTGTTTCATCGCGATTGGCAGATACTAACCAGTGGTGATTCGCCAGAATGGTCTAGTGTAAATTTAAATGATGCGAGATGGCGATGATTAATTTTGCATGACTTGAATGCGTGCAATAATTTGATGCTGGATGAGTATATTCACAGTGAATAAAAATGTAAACAGGCAGCCAACCAAGCGCTGCCTTCGCCATCTTCACATAGTTTGCATTGCAATCGCATCGACGATTGCTGAATCGGTCACACGTTTAAAAGCGAAACAAGTGGGTGAGAATTATGAGTGCGCGGTCGGAAGCCACTCTTCCAGAGTCACCTCGAAGGTCATACAAATTGGGTTCGCACCGGCGACAAAGGGGCCACCATAAACGTTACCCTCCGGGTCGGCAACGACGCCAGTGAGTGATGCAATGAGAGAACCATCATCCTTTGAGCGAACCTCTCCCGCAAGGCTGACAATCTCAACCGCTGGCCCTTTAATCTGGACATATTTGCCATCCAGCGTTCCCAAACACGCATCCACCAGACTACCCAGCGCCCCCCGCACGAAGGCGTTCTTGAAGCCCTCTGCGATACACAGTTTCTCGACCCCTAAAACCAGATCTTCGTTAGGTGCGATACGTGCATAAGCAACGCGTCCCATAGTGCCGGTTTCAACGATCGTTGTATCATTCATTCGGACTCTCCGCTTGCGGTTGTATTAAGGGAATATTCGTTTCTGGATCGAAAGTCACGCGTAGTTCAAAGCCATCCAACGAGGTAACCAGCACCGAAATTGGGGTCGATCCAACAATACAGGTATCAGTAATGATGTGACCGCCCTTCACTGTCCCATTCTCTGTGCGAATAGCCGCATGACAATGCACGATGGGACGACCATGCTGATTTTTACCCAGCGTAGCATTGCCAAAAATCATGTATGCGCGCCCAGCCTGAATCGGTTTCGAATAAGCGATCATGGCTTGATGAGATGGATCGGGCGGCGCGACGCAGTATTCGAGATGATCGAAATAACCACCGAGTATCGTGGTCGAGGCATTCTTGATACCGATCTCGATCAATGGCTTCACAATAGCGTCAAAGAGACTTAAGCCTGGCACCAGCGTCAAACGGACATGTCTGCCACTGGCGGAATGCCGACTTTGAATACGGACCGGATTAAACGGTCCGGGATGCAGCATCATGCGTGGCCGATGCGCCTGTGGCGAGGCATTCGTATGTGACGCGTTCCTGGTGTTCATAGATGACACTCCCCTTCTGCCTCCAATAACGCTTTAACCTCTTTCTTTACAATCTTTCCGTAAGCGGATTTCGGCATTGTTTCCCAAAACACAAACCGACGCGGCCACTTATATTTGGCGATGCGTTCCTCCAAATGTGCCTTTAACTGTCCGCACTCCACAGTCAAATTGTCTTTGGTAACGATCACCGCAATACCGCTTTCGCCCCATTTCGGGTCCGGCAAACCCAGTACCGCGACTTCCGACACTGCCGGATGGGTCAATAATGCTTCTTCAATTTCGCGCGGGTACACATTAGAACCACCTGAAATATACATATCAGAGGAACGACCGGTGATATAAAGAAATCCTTCACGATCAACGTGGCCTATGTCGCCGGTATGAAACCAGTCGTCCTTAAATGCCTTGGCATTGGCATCCGGATTGTTGTGATAACCCATGAATACGGCGAGGCCGCGTACGCATATTTCGCCGGTCTCGAATGCCGTCAACTTTTGTCCGCTATCATTGAGAATGGCAATCTCCATTCCCGTGCGGGGAATGCCGCACGTGCCGACCCGCGCATGCGGATCGTTGTCATCGTCGGTATGCATATAAGTCGGCAAAAATGTAATGTTGCCGGTAACTTCGCCGAGCCCGTAATACTGCACCAACACCTTACCGAGCTTCTGTAGCGCGTAACGCTGGTCGGCACGATACATCGGCGCGCCAGCGTAGATGACGTGCTGAAGCGAGCTGTGATCGTAACGGTCTACCGATGGATCTTCGGTCAATATTTTGACGATGGTCGGGACAGTAAACATATTATCGATACGATGTTTCTCTACCAGTTGCCAGGCTTCCTCCGGCACTAATCTTTCGGTCGCAAGCAATACGCTGGCAGCACCGCGGGCCGTATTGACAATCGCGTGTATTCCAGCGCCGTGCGAGAGTGGAGCAACTACCAAGGAACGCGAGCGATGCGATAGTCCTGGTAGCAAATCAGCCAGATGGTTGGTCACCACAAACGCCATTTGTCCGTGCGATAACATTCCTGCTTTTGGATGGCCGGTCGTACCTGATGTATAGAAGAACCAGAGCGGATCTTCATACTCTACCTCGACCTCGTCAAACGGCACTGCACCGCTTGTCGGCGCTGCTGCAAGAGTCCCATAGTCCATTTCTCCGTCACGCGCATCGGAGAGGGCAATCACATGTGTCAGCGCAGGAGAAACAGCTTTAATAGCATCGACGTAATGTGCCAAACCACGGTCATACAACATCACCGTCGCACCGCTGGATTGCCCCAGATAAGCGGCTTCCGGTGGCGTAATACGCACGTTGGTAGGAACCCATACCAAGCCGAGTTTGAATGCGATCCAGGCGCTCTCAAAGATTTGCAAATTGTTGCGAGAATGCACCAAAAACCTGTCACCCTTTTTGACGCCTAATTGATGCAAAGCATGCGCTACCGCATCGACGCGGTCATTAATATCTTTCCAGGTAGCGACGTCATCGCCAATAATGATGCCCGCGTCATCGGGAAAACGGCGCGCGACATCCGATAACAGCCGCCCCAGATTCATGACTTTTTTTAACATGGTCTCGCTCTTATTTCGGTTGGGCTTATTAATTGTTGTTGCATGTGAGCTGTGCGGAGACAAGACAAACATCAAGAATTCAAGATTGATTTGCTCTGGTTTGCTTTGCTTTTACACCGCCTCATCAGGTGCCTCAAAAAACCTGTTGCACGAGCCAGGGTCGCATTGAGAAGCAGAGCCGTACGGAGGTACGGTGAGCATCGGAAATGCGAGATTGGTTTGCGCAGCAGGTTTTTTGAGGTACCTGTTTGGGCAGCAGGTTTTTCGAGGTACCTACCTGACGCGCTCTAAAATGCTGACATAATTTGCTACTGCGGCACCGCCCATATTGAATACGCCGACATATCTGGCATCCGCTATTTGCATTTCGCCCGCATCGTGGCAAGCCTGCATCGCTGCCATGACATGCATTGAAACACCGGTGGCGCCAATTGGATGACCTTTCGATTTCAGTCCGCCAGAAGGATTAATCGGTAAACGGCCTTCTTTGGTGGTGACGCCGTCGAGAATCGCGTGCGCGCCTCGTCCTGGCTCAGCCAAACCCATTGCTTCATATTCCAGCAATTCCGCGATAGTAAAGCAGTCGTGGGTTTCTACCAGCGACAGATCTGTAAGCGTCAACTTTGCCTGCGCCAGCGCCCTCTTCCACGCCAGACTGCCGCCCTCGAAGGACGTTGGGTCACGCCGACTGAGCGGCAGAAAATCATTGACGTGCACTGCCGAGCGAAACTGCACCGCACGCGGCATACTTTTAGCGACATCAGCGGCGCTGATGATCATTGCCACTGCACCGTCTGAAATCAAGGAACAATCGGTACGTTTCAGCGGGCCGGCGACGAATGGATTCTTTTCAGATACATGACGGCAAAAGTCAAAGCCCAGATCTTTGCGCATATGCGCATAAGGATTGGCCGCGCCATTTTTATGGTTCTTTGCTGCGATTGCTGCCAAAGCATCCGACTGATCGCCGTAACGATCAAAATAGGCTTGGGCAATATTGCCGAACACCCCTGCGAAACCGCCAGCAATGGCCGCTTCTTCTTTAACGTAGGAACATTTGAGCAAGACATCGCCAACTGCCGCTGTAGCCAGTTCGCTCATTTTTTCGTAGCCAATGACTAGCGCATGGCGCGACTGACCGGATAAAATTGCCTGTAATCCTGAATGAATTGCTGCTGAGCCGGTGGCGCAAGCGTTTTCGACCCGGACTGCTGGCGTGAATCGCATTTCCGGAATGCTATTAAAAATGAGCGAAGAAGGAAAATCCTGCTGCAGAAAGCCGCCATTAAAGGTGCCGATGTGAATAGAACTGATATCGGCCGGTGTCAGACCCGCGTGCGCTATCGCCGCCTGCGCTACTTCGGCAATCAATATTTCAGGATCGAGGGCATCAAGTTTACCAAACTTAGAATGGTTCCAGCCGGTAATGCATGGGGCGGAAGTCGATGGAGAGGAAGTCGTCATTTGGATTCCTAAAAAGAGTTTTCAGAATAATGCTATGCAAAAATAATGCCAAGGTTATGACACGAACGGCAACTATAGGTAACTGTCGCCAAGAACTATCAAATGGTCATTCTCAATGTAGATCAAGGCGAAAAATGAAGTAGAAGCGAATGAAAGCGTATGGCGTCAATATTATCCTTTTGCGCAGCGGCGTGGCGTATGGACCGATTTTTGGGGCGGCGATTGCATAGCAACTGACGTGCAGCGTGCGATAAAGAATTTTGCTGCACCGCAGTAACGACAGGTGTTTATTTTATGCGACAGGTGTCGCACAAAATAAACACCTGACATCCTTTGTCGAAATTGCATTTTTAGACGAGAATATCAGCACTGGGCTGAGGATAGCTGCCAGAGCAAGAGACGAGGAGGAAGAGACGAGGAGGAAGAGAAGCACGACAATATAGCCAATCGGAATAACCGCCGATAGCAAAACTGGGCCTTGGCACTTAAATTGCTCTATCCAATCTTACGCAGCGTAGCTACCAGGTTCCAGAGATCATTTTTTATATAACTAAAATCCAGGAGACAAACAGATGGGTAATCGCGTTGGTATCATTTCACGCCGCAATTTTTTGAAAACAATTTCTGCCACATCGGCAATCGCCGCCAGTGGCTTAAGTATGGTTTCGACACAAGCTTTTGCCGCTGCCGAGTTCACCTTAAAATTCGCCAATAATCTGCCAGTCACACATCCGATGAATGTGCGGGCAAAAGAAATGGCGGCAAAAATTGCGACCGACTCAAAAGGTCGCATTGATATGCAAGTCTATCCAAATAGCCAGCTCGGTACTGATACCGACATGCTGTCGCAAATTCGTGCTGGCGCTATTGATTACTTTTTGCTTTCACCGTTGATTCTTGGAACACTAGTCTCGGATGCACAAATCAGCGGAATTGGTTTTGCATTTAAAGATTACAACCAAGTGTGGGCAGCGATGGATGGCGATCTTGGCGCCCACGTGCGCAAACAGATTTCGGCGAAATCGACACTGTTCGCGTTCGACAAAATTTGGGATAACGGCTATCGCCAAATCACCAACAGCAGTCGCCCGATTAATAAGCCGGAAGACTTGAAAGGTATGAAATTACGCGTTCCACCAAGTCCACTCTGGACCTCAATGTTCCGCGCATTTGATGCTGCGCCAACCAGCATTAACTTTGCCGAAGTCTATTCAGCGCTGCAAACAAAAATCGTCGAAGGCCAGGAAAATCCACTAGCGATCATCTCGACTGCCAAACTGTACGAAGTGCAGAAATATTGTTCGATGACGAATCATATGTGGGATGGTTTTTGGTGTCTGGCAAATAAAACCTCGTTCGAAAAGCTGCCGAAGGATCTTCAGGATATCGTCACGCGTAATATCAACGAAGCCGGTCTGAAGCAACGCGTTGACACCAAGGCACTTAACGATTCACTAGTCGCCGAAATGAAAACCAAAGGCCTGCAATTCAACGATACCAACAACGACGCTTTTCGCACCAAGCTACGTAGTGCTGGATTTTACGAGCAATGGCACAAAAAATTTGGGGATGAGGCTTGGGCCATCCTTGAGAAATACACTGGAAAATTGGCCTGATGGACGCCGCTACGACCTATACCACACCAGTGCAAAGCCATTTTCTGGCGCGGCTTCTGGCGACGGTCAACCGCGGCGTGATGCACGTTGTCGCTGCGGTGGCGGCAACGCTGGTGATTGTTGAGACGTTGATATTGCTGATCGGCGTGACCTATCGCTATGCGTTGCACGATCCGCTGATCTGGTCGGACGAACTGGCCTCAACACTATTCATCTGGCTATCGATGCTGGGTGCGGTGCTGGCGCTTGACCGTGGTGAACATATGCGGCTAACGGCGATTGTTAATAAACTTTCCGAAAAATGGCGCATCTGGTTCGAGACTGTGGCAGCGCTGATTGTCTGCATCTTTGTTCTGATGATCATTCACCCGGCCGTCACCCATGCGACCGACCAAATGGCGATCACCACGCCCGCTCTGGAAATTCCGGACGGCCTGCGTGCGGCGGCTTTGCCAGTCGGTGCCATTTTGATGTTGCTGGCTGCGGTTGCCCGTATGGCTAGCCATGCGACCTTTAAACAAGTCACCTCAGCAATCGGTGTGGTTGGCGTTATCGCTCTGGCTTTGTGGCTAGGCAAACCATTGCTGCTCGCCATGGGCAACTACAATCTGATCATATTTTTCGTCGTGCTGATTGGTGCGTGCGTGGCTGGCGGTATTCCAATTGCGTTTGCATTCGGTACTGCCACCATGGCTTATCTGGCGTTAGCCACGAATGCGCCAATGATGATCGTGGTGAGCCGCATGGACGAAGGTATGTCCAGTCTGATTTTACTCTCGGTACCGTTATTTGTTTTGCTCGGCGCACTGCTGGAAATCAGCGGTCTGGCGCGTACGCTGATCGATTTCATGGCCGCGTTGCTTGGACACGTACGCGGCGGCTTGCAATACGTCCTCCTTGGCGCGATGTTTCTGGTATCGGGTATATCCGGCTCTAAAGCAGCCGATATGGCGGCCATTGCACCGGCTCTGTTCCCTGAGATGAAGAAACGCGGCGCCAAGCCGGAGGAATTGGTGGCGCTATTGTCAGGAAGCGGTGCCATGACCGAAACGATTCCGCCAAGTCTGGTGCTGATCACGATCGGTGCGGTGTGTAGCGTATCCATTACGTCATTGTTCATCGGTGGTTTGATGCCAGCGGTAATTGCGACTATCGCTATTGGGTCAGTCTGCTGGCTTCGGGCCCGTCGGGAGCCGATCACCAACATCAAACGTGCTTCATTTGCAGTCATTGGTAAAACACTGATCATCGCCATACCCGCTCTGGCACTCCCGATACTGATCCGCGTGGCAGTCATCGAAGGTGTCGCGACAGCGACCGAAGTGGCGACTATCGGCGTGGCTTATACCATCGTGGTAGGACTGGTAATGCATCTGTTTATGCGTCACCTCGACTTCAAACGTATTTATCCAATGCTGGTTGAAGCCGCAACCTTGTCAGGCGCGATTCTGCTGATCATCGGTATGGCGACATCAATGGCGTGGGCACTGACACAATCCGGTTTCTCGGCCAAGCTGGTGACGCTGATGCAAGGTGTTCCAGGCGGTGGTATCGGTTTCTTGCTGATTTCAGTGGTTATCTTCATCGTGCTGGGCAGCATATTGGAAGGAATTCCAGCGATTGTATTGTTTGGCCCGTTACTATTTCCAGTGGCGCGTTCATTAGGCGTGCACGACGTGCACTATGCCATGGTGGTAATCCTGTCAATGGGAATTGGCTTGTTCGCACCGCCGTTCGGAGTCGGTTTCTATGCAGCATGCGCCATCGGCAAAGTATCGCCGGATAAAGTGTTCAATCGGGTCTGGGGATATCTCGCTGCGCTGGTTATAGCATTGCTGATCGTCGTTGCTATTCCTTGGATTTCAATCGGATTCCTCGATAAATAATCGACCTAAAAACCATTCGACTTCAAAACCGGCGGTCTGCAAGAGATAGCTAACTAGCTAAACAGACCGCCAACCTAACGGAGATAAAATGTCCCAACATGATAACCGCGCACCTCGGGTGGCGCTGGTGACGGGCGGAGCCATGGGTATCGGTGCTGCCATTTCGGCACGTCTGGCGGCAGATGGATTGCACGTATTGGTCGCCGACATCAACCTCGACGCAGCCACCGTAACGGCAAACAAAATAAACGACTCGGGCGGCTCAGCTACGCCAATTTGCATGGACGTCAGCAATCCTGAAACGATCGCACAAGTATTCGCCGCTATCGCGCTGGATTATGGTCGCTGCGACGTGCTGATCAATAACGCTGGCATCGCAAAAACCTATGCATTTCTGGACTTGCCACTGGATGCCTGGCAAAAAACCGTCACCACCAATCTCACCAGCGTGTTGCTATGCGGTCAGCATGCGGCACGTCTGATGCTGCGACACAAATGGGGTCGCATTGTGAATATATCGTCTGTCTCGGGCTTACGGGCCAGCGCTGGACGCACCGCTTACGGCACGTCAAAAGCCGCGGTCATCGGCTTGACGCGCCAGATGGCAATCGAGTTGGCAGAACACGGCATAACGGTCAATAGCGTTGCGCCCGGCCCGATCGATACGGCAATGACGCAGACTTTGCATTCTGCTGAAACACGCCTCAGTTTTACCAACGGTATTCCGATGAAACGCTACGGAACACCCGATGAAATCGCCGCCGCTGTGGCGTTTTTGGCCGGAGCCGATGCCGCCTACATCAGCGGTCATGTTGTGCCGGTTGATGGTGGCTTTATTGCCGCTGGCGTACTCAGTATCTAATTTGGAATATTGAATATCTATTTGCCTATCTATTGACCGGCCAGGAAAGCACAACGCCGCTGGAGTGGTTTTGCCTAAGTCCTACTTACAAGGAATAATTTATGTTGCGCACTATGGAAAATAAGATTGTCATCGTCACGGGTGCCGGTTCGGTTGGGCCTGGCTGGGGTAATGGCAAGGCCGCTGCTGCTTTATATGCACGCGAAGGCGCAACGATTCTTGCGGTGGATCGCCACTTGCAAGCGGCAGAAGAAACCCGCGATTTGATCCGCGCGGAAGGCGGCGTGTGTGAGGCTATTTCCGCCGACGTTTCGAAAAGCGACGATGTTCAAGCGATGATACAAGCGGCGCTCGACCATTTCGATCGGATTGATGTATTGCATAACAATGTCGGGATTGCCGAAGTTGGCGGTCCGGTTGAAACGAGCGAAGAAAGCTGGGATCGTCTGGTAGCAGTCAATCAAAGCAGCGTGTTTCTGACGTGCAAATATGTGTTGCCGGTGATGGAGCGCCAGAAGAAAGGTGTCATCATTAATATTTCCTCAGTCGCTGCATTGCGTTGGATCGGCTTTCCTTATGTTGCGTACAGCGCGACCAAGGCAGCCATGCTGGCGGTGACCAAAAACATCGCTATACAATACGCATCCTCCGGAATTCGGGCGAATTGTATTTTACCCGGCCTGATGGATACACCGATGATACGCGAGCCACTCAAAGCATCGTATGGCGGCGATATCGAAGAAATGCGTCGCAAGCGTCACGAGCAATGTCCGATGGGATTTATGGGCGATGCCTGGGATGTTGCACACGCGGCTTTGTTTTTGGCGTCGGATGCAGCGCGGTATATTACCGGCGTAGATTTAATTGTGGATGGTGGACTGACGCTCAAGTGTATTTGAACCAGCTATATTTTTCCTCATATTTACACGCCAGTCGATCAGAAAAGAATGCCGATACAGCGCTTGTTAAGGCCTCTTCTTTGATCTACTTAATGGTGTCCGAGTGACATAGTTAATCCGATGTTTGTCTAAAACTCTTCCACGCTTCCTCTGCGGTTTCGACAAATGTGCGGGCGCACGGATTCCGATTTTCTTTGTTCCAGATCACAGCCACCTCAACCACCGGCGCGTCCGTCATCTGCCTGAACACCGTTGTTTCCAGATGCATGGCTTGCATTGAGCGCGGGACCATCGCCACACCCAACCCTTCGCCGACTAAATTGACAATGGTTTGCTGCAAATTGGCGGCTAATTTGATGCGTGGGTGAAAGCCGTTAGCCTGGCAATAGCTGACTATCATGTCATAGACGACTGGCGCAATCGTGCGCGGAATGCTAATAAAAGATTCACTTGCCAGATCGTTCGGCGAGATCGTTTCATGACTTGCCAACCGATGATGTTTTGGTAGTACCAGGACCAATGGCTCGCTAAAAATAGTGCGACTATCAAGACCGGTGCAGTCTTCAGGCCGGTACATAATACCGACGTCAACTTTGCTTTCCTTGATATCGCCGACCAGCAAATTAGGCACGTATTCGATCAGTTGCATATCGACGTCAGGATAGGTCACCGAATAATGGCGCGTTACCGATGGCAAGATGTTATACGCCGACGACATCATAAAGCCGACCATTAACCGACCGATTTTGCCTGCACTGGTAGAGACGGCATTCCGTTTTGCACGCTCCAACGCACTAAATATCTCCGCCGTGTCTTTGTAAAAATTGTGCCCTGCCTTTGTCAGTTGCACATTGCGCTTGCTACGGTCAAACAGCAACACGCCTAATTCACGCTCTAAGGCCGCAATTTGTCGTGTTAATGGCGGTTGCGAGATATGCAACAATCCAGCCGCACGTCCAAAATGCAGGGTTTCCGCGACCGTTCTGAAATAAGTCAAATGGCGTAATTCGATCATCTGATACCTTCAAGGTATTAATGGGGTGACTATATTGTATTGGAAGTAATCAATCAAGCTAGCTATTCTTAGGCACAGCGAGTGCAGCTTCACCAAATCAGTTTGATTCAGATGTTAGTGCACACTCTGAAAAAGTTTCAATATTCACCAGCGTTGTGAATATTGAATAGTTCTAAAGGCGTCTCAGGTCACAAGCCAGACAATGCCACTCATAAAAATCAGTTCACAATGTAGAACTAGGAGACAAGCATGCCGACACAAACGGTCACCGTATCTAGCAATACCGGCCTTTCAAAAACCACTTCGTATCGCTCATTGGATGAACTATGTGGTGGCGATCCCCAGATGCAAGAATTGATCATGCGCGGTAAATTACTGATCGATAAAGGTATTCCCATTTTAATTTTGGGTGAAACCGGAACCGGTAAGGAATATCTGTCACGCGCACTTCACGCATATAGTGCGCGGCGCAAAGGCAACCTGATTGCCGTCAATTGCGCATCAATCCCGGAAAGTCTGGCTGAGAGTGAATTATTTGGCTACTGCAAAGGCGCATTTTCTGGTGCTTTGCCCGGTGGCATGAAGGGCAAAGTCCAACAAGCCGATGGCGGCACATTATTTTTGGATGAAATCGGCGACATGCCGTTTTCTCTACAAACCCGATTGTTGAGAGTGCTGTCGGAACACGAAGTCATTCCACTGGGTGCGGCGCATCCTGTCAGCGTCGATATCCACTTGATTTGTGCAACGCATCAGGATTTAAAAACGTTAATTGCGCAAGGCCGCTTCCGCGAAGATTTGTATTATCGCATTGCGGGTGGCGTGTTGCGCTTGCCAACACTGCGCGCACGTGCAGATAAAAAACAATTAATCATGCAAATGATAGCTGATGAATTATCTCTCGATCAAATCGATCAAATGAGCCCAATCAACTCTTCTGGCTATCTGAGTTGCAAGGCTGAACGGATTATGTCACCAGTAGCTCTGCAACAAATGATGGCCTATTCGTGGCCCGGCAATCTACGGCAAATGCACGCGGTGGTCCGCTATTGCTGCGCGGTGATGAGCAACAATCGGATCGAAGCAAGCGATCTTCCCGAGGATTTAATGCAGCTTCAGGATCTGCCGGTCAGTCATTCAGTTAATCACTCGAATACCGTCCATCAGGCTTTCCCACCAAGCCGATTATCTCCATCGCGCACGTTTAACGTTCCGCTTAGAGACGAGCGCTCGCGGGTGATCGATGCTTTAGTTGGTAGTCGCTGGAATATTTCTGCAGCATCAAGACAATTGGGAATGTGCCGTGCGTCGCTATATCGAAAGTTACGCGAACTAGAAATTCCCCATGTGCGTGATCAGGCCATGCCCGCTTATGCAACCTAGTTGCGGCGTAGTTAAATCGTAGTTAAATCGTAGATTACGCACCGTACCGTGAAGTACAGCAGAGGTTTAAGCCAAAGCTGTTTAATGGCTTAAACCGAACTAACTCCTGTTTCGACAAAATCTGGTTACACCGAAAAGCGCTAATATATTATTTACTTAGCGTATTTTTTTAAGTTCAAAATTCTGCTCAAAACGATCCGGTGGAAGTGGTAGGCCTATATAAAATCCTTGCACCTCGTCGCAACCTTTTGTTCGCAAAAACGTCATTTGCTCCTCAGTTTCCACGCCCTCGGCGATGGTCCCCAACCCGAGACTCTTGGCGATACCAATAATGGCAGTAATAATGGCGCGATTTTCCGTGCTTTCACTAATATCCCGCACGAAAGATTGGTCTATCTTTAGCTTGCAAATCTTAAATCGGCGTAAATAACTGAGGGATGAATAGCCCGTTCCGAAGTCATCGATAGATAACCGAATGCCATGTGCCAACAGTCTGTCGATAATGATGATGGCTTCATGAGGATTATCCATGGCCGCACTTTCGGTCAACTCCAGTTCCAGATAATGCGAAGGTAAATCTTCTTCCGTCAATATCTGCATCACCAACTCAGGCAAACGTGGATCACGAAACTGCACGGCAGAAAGGTTGACCGCTATCCGTGTCCGCGGCAATCCTTTGTCGAGCCACGCTTTGCATTGCCGAATTGCCTGGCGTAACACCCATTCGCCAATTTGCAAAATTTGACCGCTATCCTCTGCAATCGGGATGAAATCAGAGGGTTCCAGGTGTCCGAGTTCAGGATGTTCCCAACGTAGCAAGACTTCTGCACCAACCATACCGCCGTCGCTTAATCGTATCTGGGGTTGATAATGCAGCTGAAATTGTTTTTGCTCCAGTGCGTGACGAAGAGCATTTTCGATGACCATGACTCGCGCCGAATTGGCCTGCATTTCGGACGTAAAAAAACGATACCCGTTTCGCCCTGCTTGTTTGGCACGATACATCGCCACGTCGGCGCTGCGAGACAGCGTTTCAAAATCAGTGCCGTCACCAGGAAATATGGCAATGCCGATGGATGGCGTCACCACCAACTCATATTGCTCAATCTGATAAGGTTTCTTCGCCAACTCAAGTATCTTTTCAACCAAATGCGCCGCACCTATTGCATCTGTATCCGGAAATACCAGAATAAATTCATCGCCACCGAGTCGCGAAATGGTGTCTTGTCCGCGCACCGCCTGGATCAGGCGATTCGACCATGCGACCAATAACTGGTCACCTACTTGGTGCCCGAGCGAATCGTTCACATTTTTAAAATGATCCAGATCAAGGAACATCAGTGTCAGCGCACTCTGGTTGCGCTGTGCGATAGCGAGATCGTGGAGAATACGGTTTTTTAATAGCGCACGGTTCGGTAATCCGGTGAGAGCATCGAAATGCGCCATCCGATGGATATGCGCTTGCGCTTCTTTGTGCTCAGTAATATCACTGAAAATCACGATATAGTTAGAGGGATTGCTGTCTGCATCAAGCACACGACTTATCAAAAACCATCCCATATATAGACGGCCATCGTTACGACGGCATGACATCTCGCCTTGCCAATGCCCTTCCATATCGACGGTGGTCCACACTTTTTGATAAAAATCCTGACCGTGATGGTCGGTTTGCAACATGTTTTGATTCTTGCCGATCGTCTCGGCTTCGCTATAACCGGTGATCGTCGTAAACGCGTGGTTGACCATGATGATCGCACGGTTGACATCCGTCACCATGATGGCTTCGCCGCTCTGCTCAAAAACCTTAGCAATCAAATGCAGCTTGGCTTCTGCCTGTTTGCGGACGTGGATGTCCGTAAGAGTCACCCGCACTACCTGTGTCGGATTCATCGGCCCATCAGCGTCTATACGCAAAGAATCGAGCTGCACTTCAAATGGCAAGCCAGCGTTACTCAACATCGTTAGTTCACATTGCTGCTGTTGCGTCTGTCGCAATACGCCAATGAAATATCGATGCCAGCGATCTTTATCTTCCACCGTGACAAAACGTGCAAAACGACGCTGTAGTAATTTCGACCGATCTATCCCCAACAACGTTGCGGCGGTAAGATTGACCTCAATAATCAAACCCTCGGAAGTCAACGTGAGGTAACCGACCGGCGCAAAATCGTAGAGGTCGACGTAGCGATCACGGGTCTCTTCCAGAATAATTTGCGTCCGCCGCAACTCTTCGTTCTGCATCTCCAGCTCGACCTGATGCACGCGTAGTTCGTGCAGAATTTCGTCCGTGGAGCGGTTTGCGAACTCCGATACCGTTGTCACCGTCGAATGGGCGAGTTTAGTTTCAGCCTCTGATCGTTGCCGATCTGCGTTGTTGGACTTATCGTTCATGTGACCGCCGCCAGAGCAAGTAATATCAAATTCGATTCGCCGGTTTTACTGACAATACGACGCGCATTGAGCAGCATTTTGCGGCGACCAATAATCGGAAAGTCCTGCTCTACCGGGTAGTCTTCAAAAGTCTCATTGTGTTGTCGGACACTTTCCAGCAACTGGCGCAGTGCCAGAATATCCCATTGACGGCTACCTAAATCGTAAATCAAATTACCCACTGTATCTTGCGGTTGAACCTTAAACTCCCGATAGAACGACTGGCTCGCAGATATCACTCTGAAGGAACTATCCAGTACCAGTAATGGCTCACGCACAGTATTGATAATGCCCTCGGCCAGATGCTGGGCCTCGCGTGCCTCAATCGCTTTGATGTGTTCAGTAATGTCGGTAAAGGTCAGGACGACACCATCAATCACATTGTCGAGAGTGCGATAAGGCTGAATGCGGGCCAAATACCAGTCGCCGTTGGCGGTGCTGACTTCGCGCTCAAGCGGAATCAACGTTTCCAGAACTTCTTTGGCCTCGCTTAACAGGTCGTCGCCAGTGAGGTCCGATTTAATGTCGCCCAGGGCACGCCCCATATCTGACTGTGCCAACCGATAAATCCGCACAGCATCCCGGGTGAACCTGCGCACATGCATATTTTGATCAAGGAAAATCGTGCCGACGTGAATATTTTCCAGCAAATTTTTCATGTCATTTTGCATATCGGCCAATTGTTCTATCTTGGCCTCTAATTCTGCGTTGACGGTCACCAGTTCTTCATTGACCGATTGCAGCTCTTCTTTAGATGTCTCCAACTCCTCATTAGTCGATTGCAGTTCTTCGTTAGTCGATTGCATCTCCTCATTAACGCATTTGAGTTCCTCGTTAAAATTCTGCTGTTCCTCGATGGTCGAATGGAGACTCTCTTTAATATAAGCTAGCTCGCGTTGCAACTCTTCAATCTGACGCAACTCCTCAGAACTGGCGGGATGTGCGTCCGCAGCGGGAACTCCTGCCGGTGGTTGTGCCACTTCCCTAAAACTGATTAGCAATAATCCCTTTTTCGTGTCTGGCTCAGATTGCGGTCTGACACTAATGCTCACTATTTGAGTAGCGTCATCCGTTTTGAGAGTGACTTCCTGATCCAGTGTCGAGGTCCCGAGGTTAGCGCCAGCATAAATGGCAACACGAAGCTCCGATTGCAATCCTTCACGCGCCATCTCGATGACATTCAGCGTGGCCTGCCCGGGAGCTGGACGCAGGTATTTGCCAGTATCGCCATGCACATATAAAATGTCACCCTTCAAATCGGTGATGACTGAGGCAGGCGCAAAGGCGCGAATTAACGCGCGTTTTGTGATCTCGGCGAAGCTATTTTCGTTAGTTTTTTTGATAACTTCCTCGGGGACTTTCTTACGTATTTCCGCTGTCCATGATAAGTCCCGCGCATGCACAAGTCGTGTCGGCGTGGAGGACGGTACAGACCGGAATAATTTCCATTTCCGATTAATGGGGGCAAACAGGTCTGTATGCGAACCTAAGCCTTCAGAAGGCGATAATAGCAGTGTTCCGTTTTGCTTAAGCGCGTAATGAAAAGAAGGAATCAGACGGTTTTGCAATTCCGGCTCAAGATAGATCATTACGTTGCGACAACTGAGTAAATCCAGTTTGGTGAAAGGTGGGTCTTTCAAAATGTTATGGACCGCAAACACGATCATCTCGCGGATTTCTTTTTTTACACGATAGCCAGTATCTTCTTTGATGAAAAATCGATGAAGCCGCTCTGGCGTGACGTCCTCGCTGATGCCCGATACGTAAAATCCGGCACGGGCGATAGCAATTGCTTCATCATCGAGATCAGTACTATACAACTGCACTTTGCACTCTCGTCCGCACTCATTCATCAATTCACGCAGAATGATGGCAATCGAATAAGCTTCCTCGCCGGTGGCGCAACCTGCCACCCACACCCGCAGTACATATTGATCCGATATATCGGCTAAGAGCGCTGCAAGAATATCCTGCTTCAAAATGACAAAAGTCTCTGGATCACGAAAAAAACGTGTGACGTTAATCAACAATTCCTTAAATAAGATTTGCACCTCGGCCGGATGCTCACTGAGATATCGCGCGTACATTTCCATATCGCGAATGTTATGAGTCGACATGCGTCGTTCAATACGACGACAAATGGTATTTGTTTTATAAAGCGAAAAGTCGTGTCCTGCGCCGCTTTTTAATAACTGCAATATCTTGGCGACGCTACCAGACGTATCCTTCACACTCGGCAAATGTTCTTTCGATGGCATTGGCTTTAGAGTGTTATCTAACAAATATGCCGCCATTTGATCTGCAGGGAATGTAAAACGGGCGCACCCGGCGTTGATCGCACTGCGAGGCATGCCGTCGTATTTAGCGGTAGTCGGATCTTGGACAATAGAGGTTCCACCCGCCGCAAGGATGGCACTCAAGCCAACAGTACCGTCCGTGCCGGTACCTGACAAAACAACACCAATCGCCCTTGATCCCTGATCTTTAGCTAAAGACCCCATAAATACGTCGATCGCCATCCGTTGCCCCCGCGGAACTTTGGGAACGCTGAGGCGTAGCGCGCCGCGACTGATTGTCATATCCCGATTGGGGGGAATAACATAGACGCAATTGACTTCTACTTTTTGCTCGTCCCTAGCCTCACATACTTGCATCGTGGTTGTGCGTTGCAATATTTCTGTTAGCAGACTGACATGATCTGGGTCGAGATGAGAAATGAGTATGAAGGCCATCCCGCAATCGGCTGGAACAGGGCGGAAAAATTGCTCGAACGCTTCCAACCCTCCGGCCGAAGCGCCAATACCTACGATGGGAAAGCGTTCATCGCCTTCCTGTTTTTTGGGACTCATGCCGGCCTTCTCGCCAGCGGCGATATTAACTACTTTAGCCACCATGGCAATTTCCTTTTACCAAGGGTCTTCGTATAAAAATAGTGATATAAATAACAGAATCGGAGAAGATACAAATCGATAAATTAGTACGCATTTTTTTCGATTTAATAACACAACATATTAAAAATTTCGCACGTGTGCTTAGTCTTTCTTTGCTTTAACTAAAGCATAGCGATGTGGTAACTATAAGTCTACTAAATTCACAAGAGGCTGAATGGCGTGATTAAACGGCGCAACACAATCAATCTTAACCAATCTGAATGAAGGCAAAAAGGAATGAAAAATGACAGGGTGATCTATTAAGCGGTTATTTTAATCTTGAACAAAATCTTCGGGTAAGCTAAAAACGAGGGCAACGTCAAACACAAACAGTATTAAAAAAGTTACGCATCATAAACTACTGGGACCACCGACAGGGAGCGACTCCATGAAAACAGCGTTCATCATTTCCGTACTATGTTCAATACTAACTGGCTGCGTTTCACCCGACAATTTTAGTTGCGAAAAACCTGACATCCGTCCGATTTGGTGCAACGGCCGACTGCCTAGTGAAACAGGTCACACGTGATAGCTAAGCGTTGATTCCATGAGCTGATGGAAACAGGAAAAGGAACGTCATGCGCCTTGTCGGCGCAATCGTTCCATTTGGCGGGGAGGTTTTAATACTATCGAGATTGCATGGTAACGCCAGTGTCGATGGTGCCGTACATTTGCACCACTGGACCTCTACCCGGTTCGGCCGGATGGCTTGCGCAACCCACTGTGACTAAGACAGTTAATAAGACAGTTATTGAGACAGTTAACAAACTTACTACACGTAATGTGACCATCAACATATTTTTCATGGTTGAGTACCCAAGTTGATAGCTTGCTTACTATAATTTTTTTTTGTTGTTATATTTATCTTTTTTATCGTAGTCAGTACCTGATTCATCGTATTTTTTATACTAGTCAATATGCTGTCTATCATGAGGTCGGTTTCCTTATTTGTATAGAGCAGCTTTGACACTGCAAAATAAGAACCGTTCGCCAGAATCAACACAACGCTACCGCTTTGTCTGCACCCTAATGTAGAGGTTAATTGATAACATCACATCAGCCCGCAACGACGCAACCAAATGTCGTCGGCACGCCTCAATACGATCTTCCATTTCAGTTCAGGTATCACAAACACTGCAATTAAACCCTTTGCAATTATGTAAGACACTGCTGGGTGCGGCACCTGCATGTGCACCCGGACCACCAGCGACCATACCCGCCAATTGCTCGGCACCGTTCCGAGGTTTCCAACTGTGCGTCGTCTTTAACGCGACATGGCCGCCGCTTAATAATGGGGTTGCATTGGTCTGTTGCTGGCAATAAGGACAGCCAATATCGTTGCCCAAAGCCTGCAAACGCAGCAACTTCTCAAATATGCCATCGCAATGGCTACAGCGAATATCGTAAAGCGGCATTGTATTTTCCCGTCATGTCAGGTCTGTTATCTCACCGAATAGCGCCGCATCAACGGAGATGCGGCGCTCGGTGTCAATCAATCAAAGCGACTATCTTCCCCAATAAGCTTTGTCGTTCAACATGCCTTTTGGCGTGATGTCCTGGTCAAAAATGGAGGTCGGTAGCGACACCGTGCACGCGCAGTTAGGAATATCGACGATTCCGCCGATCCGCCCTTCTACCGGCGCTGCGGTGAGCAACATATAAGCCTGGCTACCGGTATAGCCAAAGTGTGTCAGATAGTCGATTGCCTTGAGACAGGCCTGACGATAAGCGACCGTCGCATCAAGATAATAGTTGACGCCGTTCTCCACACTGATACCTTCAAAAGTCAGCCATTGCTCGTAATGCGGCTTGACAATACTCGGCATAAAAATCGGTGACGAAATATTATATTTCGCCATACCGCCTTTGATAAGATCGAAACCGACGTGACTGACGCCATCCATTTCAATGGCGCCACAAAAACCGATCTCGCCATCACCTTGCGAGAAATGTAAATCGCCCATCGAGAAACCAGCGCCCTTAACATACACGGGGAAGAAAATACGCGTGCCAGCCGATAAATCCTTGATGTCGGTGTTGCCGCCATGCTCGCGCGGCGGCACGGTGCGCGCTGCTTCTCGTGCCATTGCATCGAACTTTGCACCACTCAAACCACGCAAAACAGCAGTGCTAGGATCAGGCGGCTTTGCCAGCCCTTTGGCAGCAAGTGGCGCTTCGCGCCGGTTCCATTCGGCCAGCAAATCGTGCGACGGCAAACAACCCATCAAGCCAGGATGCGTCAGGCCCGCTATCCGAACGCCGGGAATATGGCGCGAGGTCGCATACAACCCTTTCAAATCCCAGATCGCTTTGTCGGCATTGGGGAACATATCGGCCAGAAATCCACCGCCATTCTCTTTTGCAAACACACCTGAAAAACCTACCGGCGTAATTGGCTTAATGTCGAGTAAGTCAATCACCAAGAGATCGCCTGGCTCTGCTCCTTCAACATAAAAGGGGCCTGTTAATGGATGCGCGCGCGTCAGGTCAACGTTCTGTACATCCGACACGTCATCATTATCTTTAATCTGCGCATCGAGAAAATCGAGTGATTCGATCATGATCGATTCACCGGGTTTTACCGAAGACAAAAAGGGAATATCCGGATGCCAGCGGTTATGCCCAAGTTCCGCTTGTTCTGCCAGCGGCACGCCAGGTTTAATTTTGAAATGTTGCATACGTATCTCCTTATCGAGTGACAGACGAAAATGTTAAATAAAGAAAAAAAGTAGGAATGGCGTGTACGACCCGAAGCCAAAAAACTAGCTATTCGGAATACCTTCAATCGGACACTCCGCAGTTCCGGCGGTGGTACGTGTAAGTGCTTCTGCCTGGCGCCGTGCGGCCTGCGGATCATTGACCCAGGTTTTATAGAAATCGAACGGACAATCGGCAACGCCTTCAGGTGCTTCGCCGGAATTGATTTTTCCGGTATAACCACGGTGTAAAAGTTTGTACAAATGGTTTTGCGATTGCCAGTTCCGCCGTGCATCGCGAATCTGGCTGACTGATAATTCGGCGTATTGAATCCCCATTTCTTCGGTGCCGCATTCGCCTAATGTGCGTCCGTCAAACCCGACAATGGCAGAGTGACCGAAATACGAATACACGCCATCGAAGCCCGTCGCGTTGGCGACGGCCACGTAGATGTTATTCATCCACGCCATACATTTGGATACCATTACTTGCTGCTCTTTCGCTGGATACATGTAACCCTGGCAGCGCACGACTAACTCAGCACCTTTCATCGCGCAATCACGCCAGATTTCCGGATAATTACCGTCATCGCAAATAATCAGGCTAATTTGCAAACCCTTTGGGCCTTCTGAAACATACGTTTGCTCGCCCGGATACCAGCCTTCAATCGGTGTCCAAGGCATGATCTTGCGATATTTTTGTACGATTTCACCGTGATTGTTCATCAAAATCAAGGTGTTGTACGGGACCTTATTCGGATGTTCTTCATGCCGCTCACCTGTCAGTGAAAACACACCCCAGACATTCGCAGTGCGGCAAGCCTGTGCAAAAATATCGGTCTCTTCCCCGGGAATGGTGGAAGCGGTCTCCATCATTTCGGTCGGGTCGTACATGATGCCGTGACTGGAATACTCAGGAAAAATGACCAGATCCATCCCTGGTAATCCCTGCTTCATACCCACCACCATCGCCGCAATATTGCGCACGTTATCCAACACTTCTGCTTTTGTATGTAACCGCGGCATTTTGTAATTCACCACTGCGACGCCAACCGCATCTTTGCTTCCTGAAATATCGCCGTGTCTCATCGTGCGCTTTCGTTGATTGGAGGTAATGAAAAAAAATAAATGACTTCGTTAGTCTGCCTGGCGACTAGCAAATTAGTTAGGGACTTAAACCGATAAGTAGCGACTGATCGTGGCTGCATCCACTCGATCCCTGGTGTCTTCGTACACCAGATTTCCTTTGTCGATGACCAGAAAACGATCAGCAATCTCCATCGTGAAACTCAGCACTTGCTCTGAAACAATGATGGTCAATTCACGTATTTTTCGAATCTCTTTGAGACTACGTGCGATATCTTTGATAATCGATGGCTGGATACCTTCGGTTGGCTCATCCAGCAACAACACTCTTGGATTAGTTGCCAGCGCGCGGGCAATCGCCAGTTGCTGTTGCTGACCGCCAGACAGATTTCCGCCCTTGCGGCTGCGCATATCGAAAAGCACTGGAAACAACGCATACAACTCTTCCGGGACCCTTCCCTGCGCAGCGGCTGGCAACCCGGTCTGGATGTTTTCCAATACTGTCATCCCAGGAAAAATCATGCGCCCTTGCGGAACGTAAGCAACGCCGCTGGCAACGCGCTGATGGCTTTCCATTTTGGATAACTCCACGCCATCGATCTGGATGCTGCCGCCACGTGTCGGCAGAATTCCCATGAGCGTTTTGAAGAGTGTAGTCTTGCCCATACCGTTGCGGCCCATGACTGCCACTATTTCCTGTTTGGCGACGCGCAAGTTGATGTCATGAATGACCTGGCTTTGGCCATAACCGGAAGCGAGATGCGCAACATTAAACATAGTCAATCCTTTGGTAAGAAATCAGTGACCCAGATACACTTCGATCACTTTGGGATCGGCCTGGACCGACTCCATGCTGCCTTCGGCAAGGATTTTTCCCTGATGCAGGACGGTCACTTTATGGGCGATACTTTTAACGAATTCCATGTCATGCTCGATGACAAGCACAGAACGTCCCTTGCTGATGCGACCCAACAACTCTGCGGTCTTTTCACGTTCTGATACGCTCATCCCGGCGACTGGTTCGTCGAGCATCAACAATTCCGGTTCTTGCATCAGCAGCATGCCGATTTCCAGCCATTGCTTCTGTCCGTGCGATAAAAGGTCAGCTTGCATGCTTAAATACTCTTCGAGAAAAATATCGATGGCAACCGCCTCAACGCGCTCAATGACATCAGCGCTACGCTTGAACACCAATGCGCCAAAGACTTTTCGACCGCGAGGAAACGAGAGTTCCAGATTTTCAAATACGGTGAGATTTTCATAGATCGATGGCGTCTGAAATTTGCGTCCAACGCCAGCTTGCACAATCTCGTGTTCGCGCATTTTTGTCAGTTCACGATTCTTGAACTGAATGCTTCCAGAAGTCGCTTGCGTTTTGCCACAAATTAAATCCAGCACGGTAGTCTTTCCTGCACCGTTCGGTCCGATGACGACCCGTACTTCATTGCGCTGCACGTACAGATTTAACTTATCGACTGCGGTGAAACCGTCAAATGAGACGGTCAAATCTTCAATGGCGAGGACCGGATGTTCGGTGGATTCAAATCCTATCGGGTTACTCATTTCAACACCTCCAGATTGCCACCGTCAGAATTGGCTAGCGTGCGATCAGATGTCGGTATGACAGAGTTTTTCTTCACTGGCACAACTACTGGCGTTGGGAGTAACGATTCTTTTACGGAACGGCGCGGCATCAGTTTTAATAGCCATTTTTTACCGTGACTGTCATATAGACCAGCAAGACCATTTGGAAAATACATCACAACAACGATGAACAGTCCACCCATCAGGAACAACCATAATTCAGGAAACGTTTCAGAAAAGAAGGTCTTCCCAAAGTTGACCAGCAAGGTGCCATACACTGCGCCCAGCAATGACATACGACCGCCCACTGCTGCATAGATCACCATTTCGATCGATGGCACAATACCGACAAAGGATGGCGACATAAAGCCAACCTGCAGCGTGAACATTGCGCCACCAATCGCGGAAAAGAGTGCAGCGACACAATATACAAATATTTTAAAACTGGCGACGTCGTAGCCGGAGAAACGCACCCGCTCTTCTTTGTCACGCATCGCCATTAACAAACGGCCCAATTTGGACGTCAGGATAATGCGACCAAACACCACGCAACTCAGCAATAGTCCAGCATTGACGAAATACAACATTAACTTTGCCGAGTCGGTGCGAATATCCCATCCCAGCATCGTCTTCAAATCCGTGATGCCGTTAACGCCGCCGGTCAGGCCTTGCTGTCCGATAATCAGAATAGACAGAATGGCGGCTATTGCCTGCGTCACGATGGAGAAATAGACGTCTCCAACGCGTCGCTTGAACATGGCGATACCGATTATCAACGCCAGTAATGTTGGCACGATCAACACTGCCAAAATAGTAAAACTGAGGCTATGGAATGGCTTCCACATCATTGGCAATTGGGTGATCTGGTTCCAGTCCATAAAATCTGGAATGCCGGGTGTCGACTGGATTTTTGTGCTGATGGGATCAGATGCTTCAAGTTTCAGAAACATCGCCATGCAATAGCCACCCAAACCGAAGAATACGCCCTGCCCCAAACTCAGGATGCCACCATAACCCCAGCACAGCACTAAGCCCACGGCGACGAAAGCATAAGTCAGATATTTGCCGACCAGATTCAGACGAAAACTATCAAACAAGAGGGGAAACACCACTAACAACAGTACACCGAGTATCAGCAGTCCGATAGCACCGGATCGACCGCCCAACAATTTTTCGTATACCGTATTCATATTGCGCCTTTGTACGATTGGAAGGGCACGCTTATTTGCGCAGCCGGGCAGAAAACAGACCTTGCGGACGCAACATCAGGATCAGGATCACGGCCGATAAGGTCAACACCTTGGCCATCGAACCGGTCAGGAAAAACTCGGCTGTGGATTGGGTCTGGGCAATCGTGAAAGCCGAAGCGATGGTACCAATGAGACTTTGCGCGCCGCCAAAAACTACTACCAGAAAGGTGTCCACGATATACAAGGAGCCACTAGTCGGGCCAGTTGAACCAATCGTCGTGAATGCGGCGCCAGCGATACCGGCTACGCCACAACCAAGAGCAAAGGTGCTGCGATCAACCTTGCGCGTATTGATGCCGACAGCACCACTCATCACACGGTTCTGGACCGTAGCGCGTACTTGCAAACCCCAGCGCGAACGGAATAACAGCAGAAAGATACCACCGGTGAGCAACAGGGTTAATCCCATGATGAACACACCGTTGATAGGAATATCGATATTCGAGGTCAGCTTGAAAGAACCCATTAGCCATTCCGGCAGCGTGGCGCTGACTTCCTTCGCGCCGAACACTGAACGAAACGTTTGCTGCATCGCCAGACTTAATCCCCACGTTGCCAGCAAGGTATCGAGCGGACGTTTGTAGAGTCGACTGATCATCAGCCATTCGGCCAGATAACCAACCGCATAGGCCACAACAAACGATAAAACAATCGCGCCGAAGAAATAGTACGGTTGAAGGCTGGGTGCGTATTGGGTGGTTAATTGGGACAGCAAATAAGTGACGTAAGCGCCAATGGTAAGGAACTCTCCGTGCGCCATATTGATGACGCCCATCTGCCCGAAAATGATTGCGAGACCAAGTGCCATCAGCAGTAGCACGCAAAAAACCGATAGGCCGTTAAAGCCCTGCATGACAAAGACGGCACCGAATTCGGATAGTGAGACCATGGTGACTCCACGTGAATAAAAATTTTTCGTAACCTGTTTCCGCTTGCTGAGGCTTGCTACGGTTGTGAAAAAAGTCTAATGACAAAATCGGGTACGGAATATTCAAGTTTCAGATCTTGATTGCCCGGTGCGCAATCCTGCACCGGGTAATCGATATTAAGAAAAATAAACTATGCGTGGATTATTGATAGCCTTTTGGGAAAGGATTTGGCTCAATCAGATCAGACGTATAGACCACTTTGAACTGACCATCTTTTTGCGCTTCGCCGATCAGCGTTTTGCTCCACAGATGATGATTCGGATGAATTTTTACGGTGCCTTCAGGTGAGGCTTTCAGCTCTATTCCAGGCGAAGCGGCAACCACTTTATCGACATCAAAACTACCCGCTTTTTCGACTGCCGCTTTCCACAACCAAGGGCCCAGATAGGCTGCTTGGGTGACATCGCCGATAACCGCATTCGGACCGTATTTTGCTTTGAATTCGGCGACGAATTTTTTGTTCGCCGGATTGTCGAGGCTTTGGAAATACTTCATCGAAGCGTAAAAGCCTTCAACGTTTTCACCACCAATGCCGAGCATTTCGTCTTCTGTGACTGAAATGGTTAGCAGGTTTTGAGTCTTGGCGGTGACGCCAGCGGCCTTCAACTGCTTGTAAAACGCCACGTTACTTCCGCCGACCACGTCAGCGAAGATGACATCCGGCTTTTTCAGTTTGATTTTGTTAATCAAAGAGCCGAACTGCGTATTTCCCAGTGGATAATATTCTTCGCCAACGACTGAGCCCTTGAGCACGTTTTCGATATGTTTACGCGCAATTTTGTTCGACGTGCGTGGCCAGATATAGTCAGAACCAACGAGGAAGAAGGTTTTTGCTTTCTTCTCTTTAGCTACCCAATTTAGGCCAGCAAGTACTTGTTGCGTGGCTTCCTGCCCGGTATAAAACACATTCTTCGATTGCTCAAGGCCTTCATAGAAAGTCGGGTAGTACAACAGACCGTTTTCTTTTTCAAAGATCGGTAATACGGCTTTGCGTGAGGCGGAAGTCCAGCAACCGAATACCGCGGCAACGTGATCGTTTTGCAGTAATTTTTTGGCTTTCTCAGCAAAGGTCGGCCAGTCGCTGGCACCATCTTCCTGGATGATCTTGATCTTACGTCCCAGAATTCCACCAGCGGCGTTGATCTGATCAATCGCCAGACGTTCGGCCTGAATCGAACCAGTTTCGCTGATCGCCATGGTGCCGGTGGCCGAATGTAACTGACCGACGGTAACTTCAGTGTCGGTAATCGCCAGCTTGGTCGTGTTGACTTTAGCCGTTGGAAATTGTTGCGCAAAAACGGTCAACGGCAGCGCCATCGCGGCACTGGCAGCCAATCCCAATAACATCTTGCGACGTTGAGAAGAAGCGACGGTTGAAGATGTACGACGCGAGGATGGACTATGCGGCATGCGGTGCTCCTTGTTAGACGGTTAGGGGGCGAGAGTTATTTTTGGGCTTTGAGCTTTTGAGCTTTTGGGCTTTTTTCGCTGTTCGGCTTGATCCAAATAGCGCGTTACGGATTGAAGAGTAAGTTCTATACTGCATTGCAACAATAAGTCATTTAACTTAGGCGGGAGTTACGTAAACGCGCACCAGCTGCGTTGTGCTTTCCTTGCCGTACTTGCGTCCTGTCTGCGTCGGCACGCCTTGCTGGGACGCGTTTGCGTAACTCCCGCGGTCTATTTGTGAGATTTATAAAAGCTCGCCTGCGGCATTGCTTTCCTACACGATGACTGGAATTAGTGAGGGCAAGTTTTACAACGGGTGTACGTCGCCCGTCAGCGATTTTTATTACAAAAATCTACACTCCCGCACTGAAACAGTGCACAGCTCGTTCGACAAGAAGGCGCTGCGCACTAAGTCCCTTAAAAAAACATACAAAACCGCTCATCTCTACGTCAAATGACGTATAAATCCTGGCGGTGTCTGGTGTGGAAATTGCTTATGGTTATTGACAAATTTATCCCTTGGCAGCGATTGGTCGGCTTTAGTCTGAAAACTGTCGCTAACGCATAAGAAGAGAAGCACACGACGTGAAAGCTCCTGCATCACAGCGCATCGTTAAAGTCCGGCGCGATTACAATACTTGGGTCGCTAACGAGACGCTGGAAGATTACGCGTTGCGATTTACGCCTCGGTCATTTCGCAAATGGTCGGAATTTCGGCTGGCAAATACTGCTTTGGGTGCGGTGTCATTTCTGGCGCTTGAGGCTATCAGCGGGTCGATCACGCTGAATTATGGATTCACGAATGCGTTTTGGGCCATCATTTGCGTGACCATTCTGTTTTTTCTGACTGGTTTGCCGATCAGTTATTACGCTGCAAAGTACGGCGTCGATATGGACTTGCTGACGCGTGGCGCAGGATTCGGTTATATCGGCTCGACCATCACGTCACTGATTTACGCTTCGTTTACGTTTATATTTTTTGCACTGGAAGCGTCGATCATGGCGCAGGCGGTCGAGCTCTATTTCGGACTCCCTGTGGTGCTGGGTTACATCGTCTGTTCGTTGATTATCATTCCGATGGTGACCTATGGCATTACGCTGATCAATCGTCTGCAAATGTGGACGCAGCCAGTCTGGATCACGCTGTTAGTGTTGCCGTATATCGCCGTACTGCATAAAGAACCGGATGCGATTTCAAATTTGATGTCCTTTGCCGGTCGTGCTGAAGACGGTACGGGATTCAATGTCATGTTGTTCGGTTCAGCCGCCACCGTGGCGTTTTCGCTCATTGCGCAAATCGGTGAACAGGTCGACTTTTTGCGGTTTCTGCCAGAAAAGACTCCCGCCAATCGCGTACGCTGGTGGATCGCTTTGTTACTTGCTGGTCCCGGCTGGATCTTGATCGGTGCAGCCAAGATGTTGGGTGGCGCGCTGTTGGCCTTTCTGGCGATTCAACATGAAGTGCCGATGGATCGGGCAATTGAACCAACCCAAATGTACCTGATTGCGTATCGCTATGTATTTTCTGATCCTGCGTGGGGATTAGCCGCGGTCGCGGCGTTTGTGGTGGTGTCACAAATCAAGATCAATGTGACGAATGCGTATGCCGGTTCGCTGGCGTGGTCGAATTTTTTCGCCCGCCTGACGCACAGTCATCCGGGGCGTGTCGTGTGGTTAGTATTCAATGTTCTGATCGCGGTGTTGTTGATGGAACTTGGCGTCTTCAAGGCGCTGGAGCATGTATTAGGTTTGTATTCATTGGTGGCGATTTCGTGGATCGGTGCGGTCGTGGCAGATCTGGTGATTAACAAACCGTTGGGGCTGAGTCCGCCGCATATTGAGTTCAAACGCGCGCATTTGTATGACATCAATCCGGTCGGCGTCGGTGCGATGCTGTTGGCGTCGATATTGGCTGGCATTGCAATGGCAGGCGTATTTGGGCCTGTGGCTAAAGCGCTTTCGCCGTTCATCGCATTGTGCAGCGCGATGCTGATTGCGCCGGTGATCGCATGGTTAACCAAAGGGCACTATTACATTGCACGACCTAATATCTTGTCCGACTTACCAACCAATGCATTGACCGAAAACGCCCCCGAGCAACGCGAATGCGTCATTTGCGAAAAACAATTCGAAACCCCTGACATGGCGCACTGCCCGGCCTATCAGGGCGCGATTTGCTCGTTATGCTGTTCGCTGGATGCCCGTTGCAATGATCGCTGCAAGACCGAATCGCGGATGCCGGATCAGATTCTACATGCGATGCGCGCCGTATTACCGATGCGCTTCACCAGCAAATTGAATACCCGGATTGGGCATTATCTGATTGTTTTCGGTCTGCTATCGGCTGGGCTGGCGTTGATTTTGTGGACGCTGTATTACCAGCAACTATCCAGCCTGACAGCCCCGCTCAACGTTGCAATGACGGCATCAACTGGCACGCCCGATTCTATGGCTAGCGTTTTTATCAAGTTGTTTTCGGTATTAATTGTTGTGACTGGCGTCGGCACGTGGTGGCTGATTCTGACCAACGAAAGCCGCAAGGTGGCGCATGAGGAGTCGGAGCGCCAGACTAATCTGTTATTGCAGGAAATCGAAGCCCATAAGCACACTGATGCCGAATTGCAGCGCGCCAAAGAGGCGGCGGAGGCAGCAAATCTGGCGAAGAGCCGCTTCGTCACCGGCATGAGCCACGAACTGCGCACGCCGCTTAACAGCATTCTCGGCTATGCGCAGATTCTGCAAATGGACGCTGCGCTGCCAGCGGGGCGTCGGGATGCGGTGAGTGTGATTCGTAGCAGCGGCGAACATCTGTTAAGTTTGATTGACGGGCTGCTCGATATCGCCCGGATCGAAGCTGGCAAAATGCGCTTAGCTTCCGATGAAGTGCCGCTGAGCGAATTTTTAGATCAAATTGTCGACATGATCGCACCGCAAGCCGCACAGAAAGGCTTGCAGTTTCAGTTTGATAAAGCGGAACGGTTGCCAGAAGTCGTTCATGCCGATCAGAAAAGGCTACGTCAAATTTTGATTAACCTGCTCGGTAATGCGGTGAAGTTTACGGATAGTGGTGGCGTCGTTTTACGCGTGCGTTATGTCAGGGAAATGGCTTATTTCGAGATTATCGATACTGGTATCGGAATTGGCGCTGATGATCTGACGCGCATCTTTCTGCCGTTTGAACGCAGCAATGCGGCCAATCTGCGGGATGATATCGGCACTGGTCTGGGTCTCGCGATCAGCAGCATGTTGACGCACATCATGGGCGGTCAACTCACTGTTAACAGCGAACCTGGTCGCGGCAGCACGTTTCAATTAAAAATCTATCTGCCGAGGGTGAATGTGCCGCGTCCACGCTTAAAGTTGGAAGATCAAATGTCTGGTTATCGCGGAGCCAGAAAACGTATACTCATCATCGACGATCATGCTTCGCAACGCGCCGTGCTGCATGCGATGCTGTCACCGCTGGGTTTTATCATCGCACAAGCGGAAAGCGGCGCAGCGGGATTGGCGGCCATTGCCGTGGCGGCGAGTGCCGAGGCGGCGGGTGTCGGGCAACTGCCCGATTTGATCTTGCTTGATATTTCGATGCCGACGATGGATGGCTGGGCGGTATGTCAGACGATTCGTGCACGCGGACATGCCGACTTGCCAGTCATTATGGTGTCGGCCAGCGCCATTGACAGCGGACCGGGACGTCAGGAAGCAATGCTGCACACCGACTTTGTGGCAAAGCCGGTGTCGTTCAATGAACTACTCTATAAAATCCGCCTACATCTTAAACTGGACTGGATCGCGGAGGAACCGAAAATACCAGAACAAAGTACGCAAGAATCAACACCGCAAGTTCAGGATAAAGTTAAGCCTGAAGTACCAGCCAAGGTGATGTTTCTGACGCCATCGCAAGAAAAACTTGAAACCTTGCTGGCGCTGGGCGAGATCGGTTACGTCAAAGGTATTCTGCGACGACTAGATGAAATCGCGCAGCAGGATGCGTTGTATTTGCCATTCACCAGCGACATGCGTCGGCTGGTAAAACGGTTTCGGCTCAATGACTTTAACAACCGTATTAAGGAGATGATGCGTGAGGATGTCGACAAGGTTTGACCGGCACGTGGTGTTGATCGTCGACGATATGCCAGACAATCTGGCACTGTTGTCGGATGCATTGGACGACAGCGGCCATATCGTTCTGGTTGCCACCGATGGTGCCAGCGCGTTGGAGCGTCTGCAACGCATTACGCCAGATCTGATCCTGCTGGATGCGGTGATGCCGGGCATGGATGGCTTTGAAACGTGCCGGCGCATCAAGCTGTTGAAGCATGTTGAGCACGTGCCTGTAGTGTTCATGACTGGCCTGACGGAGACCGAACATGTGATCAAAGGGTTTGAGGTTGGTGGCATTGATTACGTCACCAAGCCGATCCGACCGCAGGAAATCGTCGCTCGCATCGGCGCGCATATTAAAACGGCGCGCATGATGTCCCAAACAAGGGGCGCAATTGATGCGGCCGCTAATGCGGTGATCGTGCTTGACGCCAATGGGGCGCCGCTGTGGCAATCGAGCAAGGCGTCACATTGGCTGGAAAAATACTTTTCAGTCGCCGCCGATCACACACGGGTTTCCAGACTGCCGTCTCAAATGCAATTCTGGCTCAATGAAAACCTTGTATTGGAACGACAAAACGGACCAGCCACGTTGCCGTCAATGCCTTTTCAGCCGTTAGTATTGAAGCGTGACGACGAGGAATTGCACATCCGCCTGGAGAGAAATGCGCGCACCGGAGAATTGACCCTTTTGCTGGAAGAAAAGAGCGTCGTGCCCGCAGATAACGCCCGTATTCCAAGCCTGCTGGAACTCACCGGAATAGGCGGAGTCAACGCAGCGCAGCGAGAGCAATATCGTTTGACGCCGCGCGAGACGGATGTTCTTAACTGGCTGGCAAAAGGCAAAACCAACCGCGACATAGCGGAAATTCTGGGGATGAGTCCACGTACAGTGAACAAGCATCTTGAACACATTTTTATCAAGTTAGGGGTAGAAACACGCTCTGCCGCAGTCGGTATGGCAATCAATCATCAATGTCTCAGCCATTGATCGTTAGATTGCAGACTTACTACTTACTAACTTGCTAATTCACTGAATGAACGTTCGGGGGCGGCGGTTTTAGTCATTGTGTTAGCGGTTCATCTTTATCAGTTATTTGACAAGCATTTAGCAATCCACATTGCCGTCTATAATTGGTCATTGCTATCCTTATTCAGTGTCCACCATGCCCGTCTCGCTCGCCAAACTACTCGTCGTCGGTATTTCCTCCCGTGCACTGTTTGATCTGGAGGCGGAAGAGGTTATTTTTCGTACGCAGGGATTGGCGGCTTATCAACAGCATCAACTGCTGAACGAAAACCAGATACTCAAACCCGGCGCTGCGTTTGCACTGGTTCGCGCACTACTTAAGCTAAATCGGCTGACACCCGATCAGCGCTTGGTGGAAGTAGTGATCATGTCGCGCAATTCGACTGAAACCTCCATGCGCATTTTTAACGCGATCAAACATTATGAGCTGGATATTACGCGTGCGGTATTGTCTGGCGGCGCATCATTGGCACCATATCTGCACGCATTTAATGTGAGTCTTTTTCTGTCATTGCACGAGGACGATGTGCAGGCGGCGATCAACTCGGATACCGCTGCGGCGTTGTTGTATCAAATGCCGACGCAACAGAATGGTCAGCGGGATAGCGAGGAACTGGATCAAATCCGCATCGCCTTTGATGGCGATGCCGTGATTTTTTCGGATGAATCGGAACGTATTTTTCAAACCAAAGGCATTGAAGCTTTTGAACGCCATGAACGTGAAAACGCTTTGAAGCCTTTGCCAGAAGGCCCGTTTGCGCGGTTGCTGATGGCGCTCTCTTTTATTCAGAGTAATTTTAAAAATCCCGATGGACGCGCCGGTCCGATTCGCACGGCATTGGTAACAGCCCGTTCCTCTCCCGCACACGAACGCGTGATACGCACGTTACGCGCCTGGAACGTGACGATTGATGAAACGTTTTTCATGGGTGGCGTCGCCAAATCGGACGTGTTGGCAGCATTCAGGCCGCATATGTTTTTTGATGATCAGCCAGGTCATTGCGACCATGCTTCTCGGCATGTGCAGACCGGCCGCGTACCTATCAAGCGGCAAAAAAAGAAAGATGACGGCGGCGAAATCTAAACGCCAGCATCACAGCGTCAGGGATTTTTTTTCGGTGCGTTGAATAGGCTGGCTCAATCCGGAGATCGGTCTATCGCTAGTCTTTGCCAAAAGCCAGCAACCTATATTTTCGATAAAAAAAAGCCTCGATATTCGGTCCCTAAAGGATCGCATATCGAGGTCGCTTCCAGTTTTTTCTGGCTACTAAGGCTTACGTACCGAAATCGCATCCACTACGCACAATGCCGTCATATTGACGATGCGACGTACTGTCGCTGATGGCGTCAAAATGTGAACCGGCTTAGCGCAACCTAACAGAATCGGACCCACTGCAACGCCATTTCCTGAAGTTGTTTTGAGCAGATTGTAGGCAATATTGGCAGCGTCGATATTCGGCATCACAACCAGGTTGGCATCTGCTGTCAGCGGTGAATCAAGCATCACTTTTCTGAGCTGACCGGCGTTCAATGCTGTATCGCCATGCATTTCACCGTCGATCTCAAGGTCTGGCGCACGCTCGCGGACGATCGCTAACGTCTTGCGCATTTTCTGTGCAGAGAGGCTATTGCTGGTGCCGAAGTTGGAGTGCGACAGCAATGCAACATGCGGCTTAATACCGAAGCGCTGCATTTCTTCTGCAGCCAAAATAGTAATTTCCGCCAACTCTTCAGCGGTAGGATTTTCGTTGACGTGCGTATCGACCAATACCAATTGGCGATTCGACAGAATCAACGCGTTCATCGCTGCATAAACGTTGACGCCTTCACGACGGCCCAACACCATGTCGATGTAGGTCAAATGCAAATCATGCGTTCCATACGTGCCGCAAATCATGCCATCTGCATGGCCTTTATGAATCGCCATTGATCCGATCAACGTGTGACGACGACGCATTTCAAGTTTGGCGTATTGCTCAGTGACGCCCTGGCGCTTGGTCATTGCCAGGAATGTCTGCCAGTAATCGCGATAGCGGTTGTCAAACTCTGGATTAATGACCTCAAAATCGACATCGACTTTCAGGCGCAAGCCGAAGCGTTCAATACGCTGTTGCAATACTGCCGGACGTCCAATGAGAATCGGTTTTGCCAGATTTTCATCCACAACAATTTGGACTGCACGCAAAACGCGCTCTTCTTCGCCTTCTGCGAAGACAATCCGTTTTTCCCCCGCCGGTGCTTTCTTGGCGATCTGGAAAAGTGGACGCATGAAAGTGCCGCTGTGATAGACGAACTGCTGCAAACGCTCAATATAGGCTTCCATATCCTGAATCGGACGTGCAGCCACTCCGGACGCTTCAGCAGCTCTTGCTACCGCGGGTGCAATCTTGATCATCAGACGCGGATCGAAAGGCTTCGGAATAATATATTCCGGACCGAACGACATATTGGCGATGCCATAGGTAGCGGCAACGACGTCGGACTGCTCAGCCTGCGCTAGTTCCGCGATCGCATGGACCACCGCGATTTCCATCTCGCGGGTGATCGTGGTGGCACCACAATCCAGCGCGCCACGGAAAATGTAGGGGAAGCACAAGACGTTGTTAACCTGATTCGGATAGTCCGAACGGCCGGTTGCCATGATCACGTCATCACGCACTTCTTTGACGTCTTCCGGCAAAATTTCAGGATTCGGATTTGCCAAAGCCAAGACTATTGGACGCGGTCCCATGACCTTTACCATGTCTTGCTTTAGCACGCCACCGGCAGACAAGCCGAGGAATATATCGGCACCGGGCATTAAATCTGCCAACTTGCGTGCTTCTGTTTTGCGGGCAAAGCGCAGTTTGTCCGGGTCCATCAGCTCAACACGGCCTTCGTAGACCACACCAGCTAAATCGGTGACAAAGATATTTTCAATCGGGAATCCAAGATCAACGATCAGGTCGAGACAGGCCAGCGCCGCAGCGCCCGCGCCGGATACGACCAGCTTGCAGTTTTTTATATCTTTACCGACCACTTTAAGGCCGTTCAAAATAGCCGCACCGACGATAATCGCGGTACCGTGCTGGTCGTCATGGAAGACTGGAATCTTCATACGATCGCGCAATTTACGTTCAATTTCAAAGCATTCTGGCGCTTTGATGTCTTCGAGGTTAATACCGCCGAAAGTTGGTTCTAATGATGCAATGATGTCGCACAGTTTGTCCGGGTCGGTTTCGTTGACTTCGATGTCGAAGACATCAATGCCTGCAAATTTTTTGAACAGAACGCCCTTGCCTTCCATTACCGGCTTGGAAGCCAGCGGACCGATATTGCCAAGGCCCAGCACGGCTGTCCCGTTAGTGATCACTGCAACCAGATTGCCACGCGCCGTGTAACGGAAAGCATTAGCGGGGTCGGCGACGATTTCTTCACATGCCGCAGCAACACCCGGAGAATACGCCAGCGCCAGATCGCGCTGGGTGGTTAATGATTTAGTCGCAGTAACACTAATTTTGCCAGGAGTTGGAAACTCGTGATATTCGAGTGCAGCCTGACGCAACTGCTGGCGAAGTTCTTCTTTTTTGTCGATCATCGAATCCATACGCTGCCGTCCCCAAAGTTCTAGTGTAAAGAAAGTAATTTTAGCAGACTGGGCGCTGTCACTTATGTATTTGTTATGAACAACTTGTACCAGAAGTACTTTCTGGGCGAGAATACCTTGGGCTATTTACCCAAATCGATGCAGCGCTACCATCAGTTGCCACTTAAGAAACAATACTATCCCGGAGCCAATCCGCTTCCGCTTCTGGTGAATGGAGCTTACTGATCAAGCCACTTTTTGACAGTTTTGGGGAATTTACATTATCAGGCAGTCAATTTTCATAAAAATAAATTATTAAATTATTAATTTATTTCAAGGCATCCGTCTTTAATACGCATCTACACTTCGGCCAGATCAGTATCCACAATAATTAGTTTCTAGCCGCTGCAAGCAATCCGCATTATCATCACGGCCAATCGATCTCTTCAGAAACTCATCATGAATCCCATCATCATTATTGGCGCAGGCACTGCCGCTTACACTTTGGCCCGCGAATTGCGCAAATTGGACAAAGCCACTCCGCTGCTCATCCTCACCGGTGACGATGGCGGGTCTTATTCAAAACCAATGTTGTCAATTGCCTTTGCCCAAAAGAAATTAGCGGCGCAGTTGATCACACAGACTTCAGCGCAAATGGCCGAGCAACTGCAAGCCGACATCATGACCAGCGTTCAGGTAAATAACATCGACCCCATGGCCAAGACACTGGATACCAGCGCAGGCTTGTTTGAATATGAAAAGTTGATATTGGCAGTGGGCGCGCAACCCATTCGACTCAATATTGATGGAGACGCCAGCGACACCGTACTATCGGTCAATCACATCGGCGATTACGCGACATTCCGCGCCCAACTGCTACCGGATCAACGCGCATCTGCCCGCGTCGCGATACTTGGCGCTGGTCTAATCGGCTGCGAATTCGCCGATGATCTTGCCGCGCACGGCCACGCAGTGACGTTGATTGATCCGAACGCATTACCGTTAGCAGCCCTCGCCGCACCGGCACTGTCCCAAGGTCTGCAAAAAGCGCTCACATCCCGCGGCATCAAACTGCATTTAAGCACCACCGCCAGTCGTATCGACCATGCCGACGGCGCCCTACAAATAACGTTGGCAAATGGTGAAATTCTCAATGCAGATTTAGTATTATCTGCGGTCGGATTACGCCCAGACTTGCGCCTGGCACAAGCCGCGCAATTAAAAACCGAACGTGGCATTCTGGTCGATACCCACGGTTGCACCAGCAACGCAGATATCTATGCGCTGGGCGACTGCGCCGAATATCTATTGGACAAAGAAGGCCGCACCGGCCCACTACCTTACATCGCCCCAATAATGAGCGCCGCCCGCGCCATCGCCAAAACGCTCACAGGCGAGCACACACCAATTGAGCTAAAAGAATCCCCGGTAATCGTCAAAACCCCAAGCTACCCGCTAGCACTCGTCCCACCACCACGCCACGCTATAGAAGGCGGCCGTTGGGAGACAGAGCAAGACGGCGAAAGAACCATCTGCCGATTCATCGACGCCCAAGGTGTAATGGTCGGCTTCGGCGTAGCACCTCAAGAAATGAAAGTGCGACAAGCATTATTAGCAGCGCTGGGAACCGTGATCGCGTAACTCAAGGCAAGTTGTCGCTAATACGCCAAACACGTCAAAAGTGACACTCTGGGTTGCAGTTGCAGTTGAAGTTGAAGTTGAAGTTGAGCTACCCCGTCATCGGCGCTGCCAAGTTTTTCGGGTGTTAGGCGGGAATTGTTGGAAAACATGTTTGAGCGTAGAGAGTTGGTCTTTCAACCCGACTGACAGTCGAAAAATTTGGGGACCCGCCTACCGCGGGCAGCGGCTCTGCGGTCGCCTTTTCTTTAATTACTCTTCTTTTGGTGGGGGCGCCGAGCCGAGGCAAAAGAAAGTGACTAGCCTCCGGTCTACCACCGGCAAGCACCCACGGTGCACAGACCGCGTCATCTATCGAAAGCCGAAATGGTGTTGATCACGGAGTTGCACCGAGAAATAAAAAACCTCAAATTAAACGCTACCCAATCGCCGCAATCAACTCCACAATCTCCGCCCCATAAGTCTCCAACTTCTTCTCCCCCACGCCACTAACGCCCCGCAAATCATCCAACGATCCGGGCCGCGCCTTAGCGATCTCACGCATAGTCGCATCATGAAAAATCACATACGCCGGAACGTTGTGTTTCCGCGCCGTCTCCACCCGCCACCAGCGCAATTTATCAAAAATCATCTGCTCATCGCTCGACAAATCTGACTCAACATAACCCTTCGGCTTGCTGCTGGCACGCTTCTGTTTGATCGGCTTTTGATACTCCCGCAACTGCACCTGAAGCGCTCCACGTAACACCGGCTTAGCCGCATCCGTCAACTTCAACGCGCTATAAGCCTCGTGATCAACACTCACTAAACCCAGCGCAATCGATTGTCGCAAAATCGCCCGCCATTCCTGTTCGCTACGGTCACTTCCGATACCGTATGTCGAAAGCTCGTCATGCCGCCATTGCTTGATCTTGTCGGAATCAATGCCGCGTAAGACATCCAACACATGCATTGCACCAAAGCGTTGGTCGACGCGATAAATAGTAGAAAGCAATTTCTGCACAACCACGGTCGCATCGAACGACACTGGCGGTGACATACAGGTATCGCAATTGCCGCAGCGCGTCGACTCCTCACCGAAGTAATCCAGCAATCGTACGCGACGGCAAAACAGCGTTTCACAAAGGCCAAGCATCGCATCCAGCTTGACACCCTGAACGCGCTTAAACGTTTCACCGGCCTCGGATTCATCGATCATGCGGCGCTGTTGCACCACGTCCTGCAAACCGTATGCCATCCAGGCATTGGCCGGGCCGCCATCACGTCCGGCGCGCCCGGTTTCCTGATAGTAACCCTCGATACTTTTAGGCAAATCGAGATGCGCGACAAAACGGACATCCGGCTTGTCAATTCCCATGCCGAAGGCAATCGTCGCGACCATGACAATGCCCTCTTCACGCAAAAACCGCCCTTGGTTTTTGCTGCGTATCGAATATTCCATACCGGCGTGATAAGGCAGCGCAGATATACCTTGCTGATTCAAAAATTCAGCTGTTTCTTCTACTTTTTTACGCGACAGGCAATAGACGATACCGGCATCACCTACATGCTCGGCCTGAATAAAGTCGAGCAACTGCTTACGACCATTCGCCTTTTCGACAATCTGGTAACGAATGTTTGGACGGTCAAATGATGAGACAAATTTTGCGCCGTCCTGCAATTGCAAACGCAGGGCGATTTCTTCGCGCGTCTGGTGATCGGCGGTCGCCGTGAGGGCGATGCGCGGCACATTGGGAAACCGCTCATGCAGTATCGACAGCTTGATATATTCCGGTCGAAAATCATGGCCCCATTGAGAGACGCAATGCGCCTCGTCAATCGCAAACAACGCAATTTTGGAGGCTTCCAGCAAGTCGAGACAGCGTGGTGTCAGCAAGCGTTCGGGCGCTACATAGACCAGATCCAGATCACCGCTACGCACGCGGCGCTCGATTTGTGACGCTTCTTCATAGGTTTGGGTAGAGTTCAGAAATGCGGCTCGGACACCGACTTCAGCCAACGCATCAACCTGATCTTGCATCAATGCAATCAGAGGCGACACCACCACGCCGACGCCTTCACGCAGCATTGCAGGGATTTGATAGCACAACGACTTGCCGCCGCCGGTTGGCATTAATACCAGTGCGTCGCCACCAGCGGCTACGTGACCGACAATCTCTCCTTGCTGTCCACGAAACGACGGATAGCCGAAAATGGTTTGCAGAATATGTAGCGCTTGCGAATTATTTTGGTCAGGCATTAATAGGGACTGAGTAGAACTTAACGAGGAACAAGTTAGGCATCATGGTGCATGATTAAAGTCAAAATCAAAGACTAAACCAGCACCTGACACGGCGAGCGAGCAATGATCAACTGTTCCTCAAAAAAAACCGGCGAACGGACTTTCCGCCCGCAGCCAAGGTCGTATTGAAGAACAATTAAAAACTAAATAAAAGCACATAAAAACAAATAGGGATTGCCGTACGATCAATATCGAAAACACGACATGAGTTGGTACTGATCGTTTTTGGGGTTACTTAATGAAGGAAGCCGTTCCCTACCGCCACCAGCAAAAATATGCCCAACGCTGCACGGTAAATAATAAACGGCCAGGTGGAGAATTTTTCGAGAAATTTCATCAAGCCCCAGATTGCGCAGAATGCCGAAATACTCGCTACCACCAAGCCGAATAGCAGCAACAACCACGCATCCATCGGTATATGCGCATGGAACAAATGCCACAGTTCTTTAAAGCCAGCCAATGCAATTGCCGGCAAACCAAGCAGGAACGAAAAGCGTGCCGCTTCTTCCCGTTTGAAGTTCAAAAATAACGCGGCTGTCAACGTAGAACCCGAGCGTGAAACACCGGGAATCAGCGCGCCAACTTGTGCTAATCCGACAATTACGGCATCCCGCATGCGCATTTCGCCGACTGTGCGGCGATGCTTGGCAGTCAACTCGGCTAAGGCCAGCAAAACCGCCAGGCCAATACAGGCATAACCAATCACTGTCAGACTTCGCAACGGTGAATTACAGGCATTCAGCACCGGTGCCAACGCTAGTCCGACGATACCAATTGGTATGGTGGCAACCAAAATGGCGATTCCCAGCCGCAATGACGGATTGCGATAGTCACGCTCGCGCAACGCGGTAATACTACCGACCGTGACCTGCCGCACATCGCGCCAGAAATAACTCACCACTGCCACCAGTGCGGCAAGTTGCATTGCCGCAGAAAAGGCTGAACCGGGATCGTGCCAACCCAATACAGCAGGGACAATCCGCATGTGCGCGGTAGATGAAATTGGCAATAATTCAGAGATCCCCTGAATGATGCCTAGAATACCAATTTGCAGGTAATCCAGCGAAGCGAAGCCGATATCCAAACCGGCGGAACATACATTTGCCACACTACTCTCCATTCGCGTATTGACGCGTACCAGTTTATAAAAAATATTTCTGACAAAATTTACGCACAATTTTTAGCGAAAAATGAAGATTTCACTCGTGTGACTTGGTGTGGCTTAGTGCGACTCAATGTTACTGAATGCTATTAGTGCTTAGCTAAATCAATGCTCCCAAGCCACCGCGCCTGTGAAACCAGTGATCAATATGATCAGACCGAAAACAATGCGATACCAGGCAAATAGCGTGAAGTCATGCGTAGCGATATAGCGTAATAACCAGCGCACGCAAAAGAATGCCGAAATGAACGCTGCCACCGTACCGAGTGAAAATAGCGGTACATCAGCGGCACTCAGCAATGCACGATCTTTGTACAGTGAGTAAAAAGTGGCGGCGAACAGGGTCGGAATTGCCAGAAAAAATGAAAACTCTGTGGCTGCTTTGCGTGACAAGCCAAACATCATGCCGCCGATAATCGTCGCGCCAGAGCGGCTAGTACCAGGAATAAGCGCAAAGGCTTGCGCAAAACCAATCTTCAATGCATCCAGCGCGGTCATGTCTTCAACGGTTTCAACGCGGCTAAGTTCTTGATTGTTTTGGGGATTTTTATTACGACGCTCGACCCATAAGATAATCAAACCACCCACCACGAGCGCAATCGCAACAGGAATAGGTGCAAACAATTTTTCTTTAATCATTTTGCTAAACAACAAGCCCATGATTGCGGCAGGTATAAAAGCAATAATCAGATTTCGGACTAATTTTTGCGCTTGAGGCTCGGTCGTCAATCCGCGTAATACGGCAGCGATACGCACGCGGTATTCCCAGCAGACCGCAAAAATTGCACCGGCTTGAATCGCGATATCGAATACTTCAGCTTTACCACGACCAATGTCAGCGGAAAAATTCAGCAAACTTCCAGCCAGAATTAAATGACCAGTCGAGGAAACAGGGAGAAATTCGGTCAATCCCTCGACCACACCCATGATGATGACTTTTAACGCGAGAAGAATATCCATGCCTAGTCTAAGTTATGTTGCATTATGTGGGAATCGAGGGGCAACTTCGAAGAGATGGCGACAAACCGGGCAGTGGGAACTGCGTAGCAATGACCATTCAACATAAACCGACCGGCATCAACGAGAGTATTTGAGCAGCTACGCAGTGGCCATCGCGTTGACCAACCCTCATTTTTGCGGCTCAAAGGTAACGACGAGGCGGTCCGCCTTTGTGACAATTTTGGTTGGTACAAACGTCACGCCAACATAGCGCAAATCTTCTGGCTTAAAGCTATACAGCGGAACACTCTGCATTAATTCCCGCGCCAGTAAACCACCTATTTGGGTTGCTTGCTCACTGTAAGCGCCATCAAGATTGGCAAGCGTAATTTTATCCAGCTGTGGATCATTCAATATCACGGCGTTATGCGCCGCGTCCAAAGTGACCACGCCTGACATTGCCAGTTTTCCGCTCCAGGACTTACGCGCCAATGGCAGCGCCATAGTCACGTCCATATCGACATGCAAACGTCCCAGATCGGCATCCAGAGCCAACTGGGCGTTGCTGGCGGTTACGTCAATAAGTCCTAAATAGCGTTTCGTGAAAGGCAAGCGCTTATTCAATGATTGTTGCAAACTAATTAATGAAAAATCAACATCACGCGTGCCAATCAACATCGCGCATGAACTCAATAAAAATACGCTAATAAGAGCGAATATCGCCATCCATCTTAATTTCATCACCATCCTTAATAGTGTGTTCAGAAGCTGTCGCTTTGCCCAAATGTGCGTATCCGAGGGCAAGAGACTGTATTTTCAGATGGTCGCCGCCGTCAATCGTTCAAGCTCATTGAGAAAAAGCATCGCGTGCACCTGCGAATCGCCGCACATTTCCACCGACGGCTGCAAACTTCCGCATACTGCGGGCCGCTCCGGCGCACCGAAAATCAGGCATTTATTTGTATCGTCGAGTTGAATGCACCGGACACCAGCAGGTTTACCATTGGGCATGCCTGGAATCGTCGAGGAAATAGACGGCGCAGTACAGCAGGCACCACAGCCCAGACGGCAGGCCAAGGGCGCAACCTCTACTACTGTCACCGCTGCGAACAGCATCGGCGAGGAGGTTGATAGGGACGATGGTACTTTGGCATTTACTCCCTCAATCATTTACGCAGTCGCTCACTACATCAAAGCCGCATTTTAACCGTAAATGGTCATTATTAGCCTTATATGGCTAATCTCCTGACGCTATAGACTTGGCACAAAGTGAATATTCGGATTAAAAATTCTGGCCAAAGTCGGTCGCACCTTGCAAAGGTGACGATATACGGCAAGAAGGCGCAAAAATAACCCGTACAGTAGGTTTTTAAGGTCGTCCTTGATAGAATAACGTCTTTATCCCGTTATTGACCCTTCGCCATGAATATCGAACAAGCACGTTTCAATATGATCGAACAGCAAATCCGTCCCTGGAATGTGCTGGAGCTGGACATTCTCGACCTGTTGACGGTCGTGCGACGCGAAGAATTCGTACAAGCGGCATATAAAAGCCTGGCTTTCAGCGATACTGAAATTCCTTTGCCGGGCGATAGCGGGGAATGCATGCTGTCACCGAAGGTCGAAGCGCGCCTGCTTCAGGAAGCTGCCGTCAAAAAACACGAGAGCGTTTTGGAAATCGGTACTGGATCAGGCTACATGGCGGCATTGCTGGCCCATAAAGCACGCCATGTTGTCACTGTAGAAATAGATGCGGAGCTGAAAGCTTTCGCCGAAAAGAATTTGAGTGCCTATGGCGTGCGTAACGTCGAGGTAGTAGAAGGGAACGGCGCGCAGGGATGGCTCGAAGGCAAAGAGACAACTTACGACGTCATCGTGATTTCAGGTTCCCTGCCGTCGCTACCGGTCGCTTTTCTTGAGCAACTAAAGGTTGCCGGTCGCATCATCGCGATCATTGGTGAAGCGCCAGTAATGACTGCGCAGGTGATTACCCGTATTTCAGACACCGCTTACGATACCCGCAATTTGTTTGAGACAAATGTCCGGTCTCTACGCGATGCAGCACCGCACTCTCATTTTAAATTCTGATTTTTACAGTGTGATCCTCAGTTAAATTAACTTCAATTAAATTAATTGAGATTTTGATTTCAAACCCTCATTTCAGCTTCTGACTTTCCATCCCGATGTTAAGTTCTGACCCAGCAAACTCACCGACGAGCATACGATGCAACATCTTACCGCCCCTGAATTAGCTGCCTGGATCGCCGATCCGGACCGTCCAACGCCTTTGTTACTAGATGTTCGTGAACCGTGGGAATATGAGACTTGTCATATTGCCGATTCACAATTAATGCCAATGCAAACCATTCCAGCTCGCCTCAATGAACTGGAAGAAGATCAGCAGGTCGTTTGTATTTGCCATCATGGCGCGCGCAGTATGTCCGTAGCGGCATTTTTGGAGCGCAATCACTTCACCAATGTCATTAACCTAACGGGCGGGATGCATGCATGGGCGCAACAGGTCGACAGCACTATGCCGGTCTATTGAAAGCGCGCAATCTTTTTGCATCAGCGGCCCCGCTTGCCTCAGGCGCATTCCGGCTACCGAAATCGAAAGCAAAGTTGATGCGTCAGCGCCATGGCAATTTGCTAGGCGGACTGATGCTAGTGGTCGGCGCTTTATCGTCTTTTAATTCACAGGCACTTGATCTGGTGCAAACCTATCATCAAGCGCTTGCTAATGATGCAATTTATACAAGTGCCCGTTATGCATTAACGGCTGGCCGGGAAACCAGTGTTCAGGGTCGTGCAGGTCTGTTGCCGCAAATTGGACTAAGTGGGGCTTACAATCGATCAGGGGATAACTGGAATAAGAGCACCAACGAATATGCTCTGCAATTAATTCAGCCGCTTTATCGTCCTGCGAATTGGGAGCAATATGAACAAGCAAAACTCTCCGTTGCTGGCAGCGAAGTTACATTTTTTCAGGCCGAGCAAGATTTGATATTGCGCGTCGGACAAGCTTACTTTGATGTATTGGCAGCGCAAGACGTGCTGACCTTTCTAAAAGCGCAAGAAAGCGCCATCGCAGAGCAATTAGCCTCCGCTAAACGCAATTTTGAAATTGGCAGCGCGACTATTACCGATACCAACGAAGCGCAAGCCAGCTTTGATCTGGTACTAGCACAAGAAATCGCGGCAAATAACAATCTGGAAGTTGCACGCAGCACGTTACAACAAATCAGCGGTCAAGCACCCGCGCCGCTGGCGACATTGCGTCCTAGCGTCAAGCTCAGTGCCCCGGAACCTGCGCAAATTACGCCTTGGGTTGGCATTGCAGAACAACAAAATTACAGCGTTTTGGGCCAGCAAATTTCGCTTGAAGCGGCAAAACGCCAAATCAAGTTAAAGCGCGCCGGACATTTACCTACTGTTGATCTGGTCGCAAGCCGTAATTTCTCTAATATTAATGGCAACAATAACCAATTTTCGAATGGTTCAGGCACATCTAATGCGATAGGCGTGCAATGGACGATTCCGCTGTACTCAGGCGGATCGGTTAACAGCGAAGTAAAACAGGCAGTCGCACTGGAAGACAAAGCACGATCCGATCTTGAGTATGCCCGCAGGACGGCAGCGTTGAACGCGCGCCAGGCCTATTTAGGAGTAAGTAACGGATTGGCGCAGATAAAAGCATTGGAAGCGGCAGAAATTTCCAGCCAGTCCTCGCTGGACTCGAATAAGCTCGGCTATCAGGTCGGGGTACGTATCAATATTGACGTATTGAATGCGGAGCAACAGTTGTTTTCCACCCGCCGTGATTTGGCTAAGGTACGTTACGATACGTTGATGAATGGCCTAAAACTGAAAGCTGCAACCGGCGCTCTGAAAGAAAACGACCTGGTACAGGTTAATACATTGTTGGTCCCCGTTTATTATTAGACATAGCACTTGGGCCTTATAAACGCGTCACGAAGCTGATCGCAGTACCAGTCGCAGAAAGATCACTGACATTCAGCAGTGCATCATTTCATTGGCGCTCGCAGCTTTAAATATCCAGAAATATAGGTCACTGCTGTCGCAGATAAGCGTTGCTAACCTTTTCGACCTTCATGCCAACTTTATCTGATTCAGAACTCCACGATTAATCTAGAGTAATGAATTATTTACATCATGAAGCGACTTTGATTGAAGCAAATCCTCGGATCTGCTTCAGATCAAATTTTTTCCAAAGTGGGTGCAGTTTTTAAGGCGTGGATACAAAGATCAACAATGTTGACTGCTTGCTCACCCAAATCAAAGCTATCTGGGCTGAACAACCAATTATCCAGTACGCCTGACAACAGCGCCTGCACCGTAATCGCGGCCAAGGTTGTATCAAGATTGCGCGGCAATTGCCCTTTTGCCACTGCAAATCGCAAAATACGTTGAATATTGATGCGCCCCTCCAGAAAGCATTCTTGCTGGCGCATATAGATAGGATCCATTGGATCGACAAATTCGCACTTATGCAAAATCGTGGCAAAAATCTTACGCGTCTGTACGTTGTTGACACCCTCGCCCAATGCAAATAAGCACCAGCTTCGGAATTGTCCGAGTGGGTCAATTGAACTCTCTTCAGCACTGTTACGAATCAGCGCTTCCATCGGCAGATGGACGCGCTCACACATCGTATTGAATAAATCACTTTTATTGGTGAAGTGCCAATAAATTGCACCACGAGAAACACCGGCGGCATTGGCTACGTCGGCAAGGGAAGTATGCGCTACACCTTGCGCATAAAATACGTCTACCGCTGCATCCAAAATGCGTGAGCGCGTTTCCAGCGCTTCTTCTTTTGTACATCTTGCCATTTTTATTTATCTCCGAACCGATGTAGTGTGCAGGTGCAACATTTTTGCCACGAAAAACACATACATTCATGAATGTATGTATAATAGCACATCCGCGGCGTCTTGCCGACTAACTTGAAGCGTCAGGACCATATAGTAGCCCGGCGCTTTACATTCCGTATTTTGGTCAACGTCAACTCCGCACCACCCTCAGCATGACCGGTACTTATTTAACGTACTTTTGCCGTACTTATTCACGATACTTATTCACTTTTTGTGCGAGAAATTTTATGAATTCAGTCAACTCACTATATCGTTTTACGCGGATAGCGTTAGCCATAGCAGTATTGTCAGCGGTTGCCGCTTGCGGTAAGAAACCAGATGCGCCAGGCGCACCGCCGCCTGCGGAAGTATCGATTATTAGTATCGCGCCTGAACGCCTCGCGCTGTCCTCAGAGTTGCCAGGCCGCCTGGAAGCGACCCGCATTGCAGAAGTGCGTGCGCGCGCCGCCGGCATTATTCTCAAGCGTAACTTTGTCGAAGGAAGCGACGTGAAAGCCGGTCAAATTTTGTTCCGCATTGACCCTGCGCAGTTACAGGCAACCTTTGAGAGCACGCAAGCAGCATTGGCAAAAGCAGACGCCAATCTGACTCAGGCAACCCTCAAAGCGCAACGTTATAAACCGTTGGTAGAAGCCAATGCGGTGAGCAAGCAAGATTATGACGACGCGGTAGCGTTACAAAAACAAGCCGCGGCTGATGTTGCTTCTGCCAAGGCCGCACGCCAGACTGCTAGCCTCAACCTTGGTTATGCCACGGTCAATTCGCCGATTTCCGGCCGTATCGGTCGCGCGCTGGTAACCGAAGGGGCGTTGGTTGGGCAAGGCGAAGTTACCCAGTTGGCAACCGTACAGCAGATCGACCCTATTTACGTCAATTTGACGCAATCCAGCACTGACATATTGAAACTGCAGCAAGCGTTGAAAAACGGTCAATTGCAAAGCGTCGGCAAAGGACAGGCGAAAGTCACACTGGTCACGGAAGACGGTAGCACTTACCCACAAAGCGGCAAATTACTATTTTCGGATCTGACGGTTGACCCGACTACCGGCTCGGTCAGCATCCGTGCTGAATTCCCTAATCCTGACCATAGTTTGTTGCCCGGCATGTACGTACGCGCCAAACTGGAACAAGCCGTCAACGATCAGGCGATCACAGTACCGCAACAAGCGGTCACACGGGATATGACAGGCGCGACAGTCTTTGTCGTAGATGCTGACAACAAGGTGGTTGCGCGAACTATCAAAGCAGACAATGCCCAAGGTGATAAATGGGTCGTCACGGAAGGCCTGAAGACCGGCGACAGAGTCATCGTGGAAGGTTTGCAAAAAATCAAACCGGGTGTCGTCGTTAAGCCAGTCCCATGGAAAAATCCAGCAGTCGCAGACACCGCTACAACAACGACCATGCCAACACCAGCGGCCGCACCGGCAGCGGCAGCAAGCGCAGCCGCCGCCTCGGCAACCTCTACCGCTAAATAAGGAGCACCCAGATGGGAAAGTTTTTCATTGATCGCCCGGTTTTTGCTTGGGTGCTCGCTATTTTCATCCTGCTCGGGGGTGCTTTAGCCATTACGCAATTACCCGTTGCACAATATCCGTCCATCGCGCCGCCTACGATCGTCATCAGCGCCAACTATCCAGGTGCGACAGCACAAACTCTGGATGATAGTGTGACTAGTCTGATTGAACAGGAAATGAACGGTGCGGACGGTTTGCAATACATTGAATCACAAAGCCAGGCAAACGGCGCCGTGCAAATCACGGTGACATTTTCGCCTGATACCAATGCCGATCTGGCAGCGGTAGACGTTCAAAACCGCTTGAAACGGGTCGAAGCCCGACTGCCAGCAGCAGTTACCCAACAGGGTGTACAGGTCACAAAGTCGCGTAGTAACTTCTTGATGTTCATCGGCTTATCTTCTACCGATGGCAAACTTGATCCAGTCGCGCTGGGCGACTATTTGTCGCGCAATGTGCTCAATGAAATCAAACGCGTTCCTGGCGTTGGTCAAGCGCAGTTATTTGGTACAGAACGCGCGATGCGTATCTGGATTGACCCTGCTAAATTGGTCGGTCTGAATCTTACACCGGGTGATGTTACCAGTGCCATTCAGGCGCAAAATGCCTTGGTCGCTGGCGGTACTATCGGTGATTTGCCAAGTCCGGGCACGCAGCAAATCTCTGCCACTGTCGTTGTTACCGGTCAACTGAATACAGTTGAGCAATTCGGCAATATTCAACTACGCGCTAACAAAGACGGCTCAATCGTCCGTCTGCGTGACGTCGCGCGTATTGAAATCGGCGGCCAATCGTATGCCACCTCGGGTCGTCTGGATGGTAAGCCAACGTCATTCGTCGGTGTTCAGTTGTCCCCAACGGCAAACGCGTTAGGCACCGCTAAAGCAGTGCATGCCAAAATGGAAGAGTTGTCTAAATACTTCCCGGCTGGCGTCAAATATACCGTTCCATACGACACCTCAACTTTCGTCAAAATATCGATCGAAGAAGTGGTCAAAACACTGATTGAAGCGATCATCCTGGTGTTCCTGGTGATGTATCTGTTCTTGCAGAATATTCGCTACACATTGATTCCGACCATTGTGGTGCCGGTGGCGTTGATGGGTACTTTTGCTACACTGCTATTGTTCGGCTTCTCGATCAACGTACTGACCATGTTCGGTATGGTGCTGGCAATCGGTATTTTGGTCGATGATGCAATTGTGGTGGTCGAAAACGTTGAGCGCATCATGAGCGAAGAAGGTTTGTCGCCGCGTGACGCAACACGTAAGGCAATGGGACAAATTACCGGTGCGTTGATCGGTATCACGCTCGTGTTGATCGCAGTATTCATCCCGATGGCTTTCTTCAGCGGCGCGGTTGGTGCGATTTATCGCCAATTCTCGTTGTCGATGGTCGCGTCGATGTTCTTCTCTGTATTGATGGCATTTACGCTGACACCAGCATTGTGCGCCACGATCCTGAAGCCAGTGGAAGCGGGACATCATCACGAGAAAAAAGGCTTCTTCGGTTGGTTCAATCGTCGCTTTAACGCCACCACTACCAGCTATCAAGGAATTATCGCAAAGATGCTCACCAAAACCGGCCGTTACATGCTGGTCTATGGTGCGATCGTCGTCTGCGTTGGCTTACTTTATGCGCGTTTGCCAGCGTCATTTCTGCCAAGTGAAGATCAGGGTTATATCGTCACCAACGTGCAATTGCCCGCTGGTGCAAGCCAGAATCGTACTTTGGAGGTGATCAAGACAATCGAAGCGTATTACGCCAAGTTACCTGCCGTTGCGCACGTGGTTGCGATTACCGGCTTCAGCTTCTCTGGTAATGGGCAAAATGCTGGCCTGGTTTTCGTTCCGCTAAAAGACTGGAGTCAGCGTGGCCCGAGTGAATCCGCCGATGCGATAGCTGGCGCAGCATTTGGTGCTTTTTCTAAAATCAAAGATGCAATTATCTTTCCATTGAATCCACCACCGATCCCGGAATTGGGTAACGCAACCGGCTTCACTTTCCGTTTACAAGACCGCGCTGGTTTAGGGCACGCCGCGTTGATCGCGGCCCGTAATCAATTGCTGGGTATGGCTGGGAAAAGTAAAATTCTGGCTGGTATTCGCCCTGAAGGCTTGGAAGATGCGCCACAGTTACAACTTGATATTGACCGCGACAAAGCGAATGCGCTGGGCGTGACATTCGATGCCATTAACAGCACGCTATCGGTGGCGCTAGGTTCGGCCTACGTGAACGACTTCCCAAATCAGGGACGCCAACAACGTGTGATCGTACAAGCTGATGCACCGCAACGTCTGCACCCCGAAGATCTGGCTAAACTGTACGTCAAAAATACAACTGGATCGATGGTGCCAATGTCAGCCTTTACCACCTCGCATTGGATCAGTGGACCGGTGCAACTGACGCGCTATAACGGCTATCCTGCAATGAAAATTTCGGGCGGCGCTTCACCAGGCCATAGTACTGGTGAAGCAATGGACGAAATGGAAGCGCTGACGGCCAAATTGCCCCCGGGCTTTGGCTTTGAGTGGACCGGGCAATCGTTGGAAGAAAAAACCTCCGGATCACAAGCGCCGATGCTGTATCTGTTGTCCCTGATTGCGGTATTCCTGGTATTGGCTGCGTTGTACGAAAGCACGTCTATTCCATTCGCCGTGATGTTAGTGGTGCCGTTGGGTATTTTGGGCGCATTGCTGGGTGTGACGTTGCGCGGCATGCCGAACGATGTGTACTTTAAAGTCGGGATGATTACCGTCATCGGTTTGTCTGCGAAAAATGCGATTCTGATTATTGAGTTTGCAAAAGACTTGCAGGCACAAGGCAAGGGATTGATCGAAGCAACACTCGAAGCAGTACATTTGCGGTTCCGACCGATTTTGATGACATCCATGGCGTTTATCCTCGGTGTATTGCCGTTAGCCATCAAGACCGGCGCGGGTTCAGGCAGTCAGCGTGCGATTGGTACCGGCGTGATGGGCGGGATGATTACGGCGACCGTTTTGGCGGTATTCCTGGTGCCAGTCTTCTTCGTTGTGGTCCGTAAATTCTTCAAGGGCAGCGAGCGTCAGAACAAAATGTATGCGGCCAACAAAAAAATTGATGTGGAGGACCAGCATGTTTAATTCTTTACCAAAACACCTGACCAGCGTTCTGCTGCTGGCAGGCGTGCTATCGGGTTGCAGCATGGCCCCAACTTACGAGCGACCAACAGCGCCGGTGGCGGGGACTTTCCCTGCCGAGGAGTTTGCAACAACGCAATCAAACGCTGATGCGGTTGCACTGGGCTGGCGTCAGTTCTTCCCCGACCAGCGCCTTCAAACGCTGATTGCGGCAGCACTCGTCAACAACCGTGATTTGCGAACGGCAGCGCTGAATATCGAAGCGGCAAGTGCGCAGTACAACATTACCGCTGCTGATGCATTGCCAAATTTTGAGGGCAATCTCAGCAAGACCCGCAGTCGCTCTGCCGCTAATCAATTGCTTCCCGGTCAAGCGCCGGTCGGCAATGCTTATTCAGTCGGATTAAATATGACTGCGTTTGAGCTGGATTTTTTTGGGCGTGTACGTAGCCTGAAAGATGCGGCACTGGCAAGTTATCTATCTACTGAAGAAGCGCGTCGATCAGTACAAATTACCCTCGTTGCGCAAGTCGCTCAAGCGTATCTGGCGGAACGGTCCTATGCGGAACAGCAAGAACTGGCGCAACAAACGTTGAACAGCCGATTGCAGGACTATAAGCTAGCAAAAATGCGATTTGAAGTAGGCGCATCATCAGCACTCGACTTACGCGTATCCGAAACACTAGTGCAGTCTGCTCGTGTTTCATTTGCCACATTGGCCCGTCAACGCGGTCAGGCAACCAACGCGCTGACATTATTGGTAGGCAAACCAATGACTGATCTTCCAGCGCCACAAACGCTGGAGTCTCAGCAAATCGTGACGGATATTCCTGCCGGTTTGCCGTCCGACTTACTGATCCGGCGTCCTGATATTCGCTCTGCCGAACAACAACTGCGTGCTGCCAACGCAAACATCGGCGCTGCCCGCGCTGCGTTCTTCCCACAAATATCTCTGACTGCTGGGATCGGTAATGCCAGTTCGTCACTCGGTAGTCTGTTTGAAGCGGGTAGTCGTACCTGGTCATTTATCCCGCAACTGACGCTGCCGATTTTTGAGGGCGGACGTAATCGCGCTAATCTGACGTTGTCGGAAGTACGTAAAAACATTGCCGTCGCCAACTACGAAAAAACCATCCAGACCGCGTTCAGTGAAGTCGCTGATGCCTTGGTTGCACGTGGTGCACTTGATGAGCAATTGGATGCACAACAAGCCTTTTTAGTCGCGCAGCAAGAGCGCGTTAAATTGACCGACCTGCGCTTTAAGAACGGCATTGCCAGCTCTAATGAAATGTTGGACGCAGACCGCGATCTGTTTTCTGCTCAGCAAGCATTGATCCAGACGCGTCAATTGCGCTTGAACAACGCGATTGACTTGTATCGATCATTGGGTGGCGGCTTGAACGAAACGACACAAGCGCCCATAGCGGTGGTCACGTCGAAGCAGACAGTAAAATAAAATCGTAAAGATATACATCTGTAAAGGGAAGAAATTCACTTAGAACAAAGCCCGCAACGGATTAATCCTTGCGGGCTTTTTTAATGACTCTATGGAATATCACTCGCGATAGATGACATCAATAGCGTAACCTGTACCACACGATACCGATCCATTCATGCAACGCATAATAACTGCGGCGAAGCCCTTCTCCGGTCGGCATAAAATCCAACAATGACTGTTGGCTACGACTAAAAAATACCGTCGGCGCAGGTATTCCGTCCAAACCACTTTGCTTGAAAATCATCCGCGCACGTGGCATATGAATCGCATCCGTCACTAACAAAATATGCTTCACTTTGTCCCGAGAGAGAATTGCGTAGGACAGAGAAGCATTTTGCGCCGTGTTATCGGAAGCGTCCTCGATCCATTTCACTGGCGTACCAAAATCCTGCTCCAGAGAGCGCGCCATCACCGCCGCCTCCGACTCTCCACCACCTTCTGGTTGTCCGCCAGTGACTAATATTGGCAAGCCAGTTTCTCGATGCAGTTTGGCCGCATAGCGCAGTCGGGCTAACGTCACGTAACTGGGACTATCAACATCGCCATATTCCGGAGAATTGGCTAACCGACCGCCACCAAGAACGACGATAGCTTGCGCGTCCCCGATTGATTTCATATTGAGAACAGGCGCCTGATTTTCTAACGGCGCGACAAACAATAAAGAACCTGCTTTAGTGCTGATCACTAGCATAATAATCAGTGCACCAACACTGAGCGATAACCCGCAACGAGAGTAGCGGCGACGTAAAGCCAAGCCCAGAAAACAGACCAACATCAAACTCGTAGGTGGAAGCAAAAATGTACTGACAAGATTATTGATAATAAGAGCAATGTGCATTTTGTATTCTTCAATTCGCTCGAGATAGTTATGGCTTGCATGGATGCGCAAATGTGCGAGTTTGCGGGAAAGTCATTCGTGACTATTTCCCGAATCTGGCGAAAGCCGACTAGTGCAGATTCTATCTATTGTAGCGACGACAGTAACAAAGCCAACAGCGCCAAAGTCCTGGCCGTCGCGCCACGATGCAGTCGCGCGAACTCGCTGGCGTGCCGCCCCATCGTCTCACGCTCTTGATCAGCGAGCAATAATCGACTCGCTACATCGAGCATGTCGCCCGCATCCGTTACCCGCACAGTCGCACCGGCAGCGATCGCTTGCTCCGTCACTGCGGCAAAATTAAAAGTATGAGGACCAATCAGGACGGGCCTACCAACCGCACATGCTTCGATCAAATTTTGTCCGCCTAACGGCATCAGACTTCCACCAATAAATGCGATATCCGAGGCGCCATAATATGCAAACATTTCCCCCATCGAGTCGCCGAGCAGCACCTTGATTTCCGGCTTAAGTTGGTCGTTTCCCAAGGCTGATCGTCTCGCCATTAGTAATTTATTCGCCGTGATCAAATTGGCAACCTCATCGAATCGCTGTGGATGACGTGGAACGATGATCAGCAACAGGTTTTCGATCGAAAGCGCCCTCTCCGCTTTGCACAACTCCGCAAGGATGAGTGCTTCCTCGCCCTCCCGCGTGCTAGCGCACAACAGCACTGGGCGTAACCCTATTTGATGACGCAGAGCAATACCGATGCGTACTAAATCCTCTGACGGTGCGACATCAAATTTAAGATTACCGGTAATCGTCACGCTGCTGGCACCGAGTTGCTGCAACCGCTGCGCATCTTCTTTCGTTTGCGCACCAACGCAAGAAATTCCATGCGCGGCTTCAGTCATCAGCGTCTCAAATTTTTTCCCGCGTCGCAATGACCGCTCCGATAACCGCGCATTGACCAACGCTACCGGAACCTTATAACGGGCGCATTGTGCAATCATGTTCGGCCAGACTTCGGTTTCCATCAGGACGCACAAGCGCGGCGAAAAATGACGTAAAAATCGACCCACCATCCAACCCGTGTCATAAGGCAGAAAACTTTGTACTACACGCGCTGAGGTACCAAACAGCGCCTGTCCGGTTGCACGACCGGTCGCGGTCATGTGCGTCAACAAGATCGTGTGTTGCGGGTAATCGGCGAGTAGCATATTCACCAGTGGTTCAGCCGCCCGTGTTTCTCCTACGGATACCGCATGCACCCATATATAGGAGGGCGTCGGGTATACAGCACCATTATTTAGCTTCGGATAAAATCCCAGGCGTTCCGGAATATACTGCCGATATCCCGGCTCCTTGCGACCACGCCACCAAAGGCGACACAGCGCCAGCGGAATGATTAGCCACCACACAAAGGAATAAAGCAGGCGATACCAACGCGCCCGCATCAAATCAGACTGTGGCCGGTTAGCCGCGTCAAAATAGCTAACGGACTAGCATTGGAATCATATTGATTTGCTGCGGGCAAGTGCAAGGTCTGCTCCATCATATATTGCCCGGACATCACCGCATGCGGCGTCTGATCAGAAAAACACACCCACACCGAACTGGCTGCAAAAGGCATCGTCACTTGCGGTCCACTGCGCTGATATTCCATATCCGACTTCATGCTGTCATGCAATTGCAGCATCAGATGATCATATTCACTGCGCAAAGATTTGGTCACATGGGCCGCTTTAAGCACATGCGCTTGCCAGCGAGAATAAGCCTTCACCTGCGGCAAAAAACGTTTTGCGACATCCTCAAACGGCTCGCCCACACGCCATACGCGTGGTACTCCGTCAGGATTCAGATTGGCAAATACACGCAAAATACGTTCGCCATAATTAGGGCGGGAAGGAAACGCATCAACATGCATCCGCTTGTCATCCGCACGCCACGACTGAGCGCGTGTCTCGACTTGCATCGGTCGATAACTGGTCGGTGCTAATCGCACGATAGCGCCATACGCTGGCAACAACGAGTCAATCAACTGCCGCGCCTGAACACGAAAACGTCCCACCATCGCAGCCATAACGGCTTGATCGGCAGCGTCCCCAAGAACACCTTTAATAACGCCATCGGCATTGAGGCTGATATTGCGGCTTTTAGGATCAAGGATAGCCGGCGACAAAAACCGCCGTTCATCCTGCGTCAGATCGAACGCAAGCCGAGGAAAATACAAGACTTTCCCCGCTTCAAGCGCGGCAATCCAAGCGTTGTTGGGGGTGGCGACGTGCCAGTCTGCGCAGTCGATTTCGAGAATTTGTTGTTCCATCGCCGTATTATGCCGTGTTGTGTTAGCTGGGTGAACTGTTAAGGTCAATAATCGATGTGTGGTTTAGGCCAAAAGTCCAGAGGGTGCGTCCAAGTCATCCACCGACTTCAGTAGAGTGTCCAGGGCGGATATGACCTCATCAACCGTCGGCGATCGGCCCTCATCCCCTAAATTAACAATATTCTGGGACCAATTACCTTCCGTTTTCCAGCGTGGCGAATCACAGTACAACTCAATAGTCGGACGGTTAAAAGCCGCCGCAACATGCGTTAGTCCGGTGTCGACACCGATCACTAAAGATGCTCGCTGGGCCAGCATGACCGCTTCCATCAACGGTAATTTAGGAAGTACGTAGGCGTTAGGCATTTGTGCGGCCATCTTCTCAGCCGTTTGTTTTTCAGCCTCGCTGCCCCAAGGCAACAATATTGTCATCTTGTATTCTGATAATTTTTTAGCGATGCGTACCCAATTGGCAAACGCCCACTGTTTTTCGGCGCGTGCAGTGCCGTGAAAAAAAACAGCATAAGGAGCACCCGCCAACCACGTTGGCGACTGTTCAAGTGGGATGTCTGGCATCTTCAGATTGAAATCTGCCAGGCCGTCAACGCTATAACCCAACGCTTGGGCTGCAACCTGACGCGCACGCAAAACTGCATGCGTACGCAAATCAACCTTAACACTCATCGTATGAAAAATACGCGATATCGGTTCGTAGCCAGAACCCTCCGTCGCGTTTGCCAATCCAACCCGTTTGCCATTTTCTGCGATACGCGCCATTCGCATAACGATACTTGTTTTCAACAATCCCTGCGTATCAAAAACAACGTCATAAGCATCTTGCTTAAGCAAACGTCTAAAGTCGGACATTTCTCCCCGCGTCGCCACTGTTAGCAGGCTTTTGCGCCAGCGTCGCAACGCAAACGGAATGACTCTACGCACGTCTGGGTTAAGCCGTACCAAACTAGCGTAACCTTCCTCCACGACCCAATCAATATTGGCATCAGGAAAATGGCGTCGGATGTCAGACACCATGGGCATGTTATGCACTACGTCGCCTAGCGAGGAAACACGAACGATGAGGATGTTCAAGCAAATTTCAGTACAAAAATGTTAAAAAGGTAATATTGCATCGGGTTTAACTACTAGAATCACCCGCTTAAATTCTGCTTGTATGCGCGCTAGTGCATCTTCCGATTCGGCCTCAAAACGCATGACTGCCACCGGTGTGGTATTCGATGCCCGCACCAATCCAAAGCCATCCGGATATTCCACGCGTAAGCCATCAATCTTGATAATGTCATCCGCACCGGGAAACTCCGCTTGCTGCTGTAAAGCGGCAATCAGCGTAAAGTTCTCGCCCTCGGCCAAGGTCAATTGTAATTCCGGCGTGCTAGTCGATTGCGGTAGTGCGTTCAGCACCGCTGAAGGATCACTCTCCCGACTCAACAATTCCAGCAAGCGGACACCGGCATACAAGCCGTCGTCAAAACCATACCAACGGTCTTTGAGGAACACATGTCCACTCATCTCACCGCCCAACGGCGCACCGGTCTCGCGCATCTTCGCTTTCACCAGTGAATGGCCGGTTTTCCACATCAGCGGCTTGCCACCGTGCTGCGTAATCCATGGCGCCAGATGGCGCGTACATTTAACGTCGTACAAAATTTCCTGGCCCGGATGACGGGTCAGGACATCAGCGGCAAACAGCATCAATTGCCGATCCGGATAAATGATTTGACCATCTTTGGTGACGACGCCCAGACGATCGCCATCGCCGTCGAACGCCAGGCCAATTTCTGCGTCAGAGGTTTGCAGCGCCCGAATGACATCCTGCAAATTCTCCGGATGCGCCGGATCGGGATGATGGTTCGGAAATGTTCCGTCCACCTCACAAAACAATTCTTGTACTTCGCAGCCGAGGGCGCGATACAGTTCACCAGCAAACGCACCCGCCACGCCATTGCCGCAATCGACAACGATCTTCATCGGCTTTGCCAACGTCACGTCGCTGAGGATGCGTTGCAGATAGGTGTCCTTGATATCGTGCGTGCTGTAATGCCCCACATTCTGCGTCTGCTCGACCGTGCGGCTAACCGCATCCGTCGCAATCGACTGATACAGTGCCTGAATGGTTTCGCCATAAATCGCCTCGCCCGCCAAAACCATTTTGAAGCCGTTGTAATCGGGAGGATTATGGCTGCCAGTCACCATGACGCCGGATTGTGTGTCCAGCACATGGGTCGCAAAATACACCATGGGCGTGACGACGACACCGAGATCAATCACATCAACGCCGACATCCTGCAACCCTGCCGCCAAGGCCGCAGTCATTTCCGCACCAGATAAACGCCCATCACGGCCGACGACGACGGTCTTTTGGCCTTTAGCAAGGGCCGCCATACCAAACGCCTGACCGATATGACGCGCGATGCCAGCATCAAGCGTTTTACCAATAACACCGCGGATGTCGTAGGCTTTAAATATTGAATTTTGGAGTCGGAGCATAATTTACTACGAAGGATTAAAGTGAATAATGTAGGGGCAACGTCGCTCTCAGCCATTTCCAAGGCGTTGAAAGCTTTTAGCACTATGGCGCAGCTTCCATCAAACTTCCTAAGACGTCACAACGATTTCTCGACTATTTACATTTACAGAGCAGATTCGCCATCTAAGACAAAGAGACAAGAATGTAAAACTTTGAACATTAATGCTGATTGAATGAGGCTGCACAAAGAATTAAATGCAACACATCTCAATTCTTGTGATCTGACGCTGACACGCAGCATAGGCGATAGGACCCACCAGCCAAGCATACATGTGACTCAATTTCTCAATACCGTCTTATTAAGTCCGTAAAATTAATCTGCGAACTAAATTAATCTGCGAACTAAACCACCCAAATTTGTATGTCTGTTTTATTAACTGCAAAAAGCATGACTCTTTGAATTAGTTGCGAACGAGGACTATACGTGCAACGCATCTAGCGATTTGCCCGAGGAAACCCATTCTTGTATCCACTTCGGTTGGCGACCGCGTCCAGTCCATTGCAGCGATGCATCGGAAGGATTGCGGTAACGCACAGCAACCTTATTTTTTGTTGCAGTATTTTTGTTACGTGGCGGGGTGCTCAATAAATCCTTTAAGGAAATTCCCGCACTTTGAGCGATTGCTAGAATTTGCTCACGCGCTTTCGTCATTTCTTCGTGCTCACGGTCCTTTAAGCTCTGCTTAACTTGCTCTTGCAATACCCGTAACTGGGCAACTGTCAGGCCTGATAAATCCATAATTACTCCGTAAATTGAGGTTCATTGAAAACTGCATATGCGATTAACTTTTATAGTTTCGCAAAAAAAATCAAGTAATCATTATATTAAAAATATTGTGGCGAGTTTACTAAATCGAATGATCTAGCATCACCTGACACTAAAGGCTAAACGCGTAGATGGATTATGCTGAGAATATTAAAAATAATTTATCAGCTTTCAATTCGAATGGTGAGTCATCCAATATATATCGTTTCACCCATACGATATCTTATAAATCAAAACAAAAAAAATCTATCTATTTTCAAAATATATTTACTATTTATTTAAATACGAATACACATCATGCAGCGCGATCATTAGTTTCATTAACGCGCCAAATGAAATCTGCAATGTCACATTGCGGTGTGTATTCAGCAACGGTACGCAAAAGTATCGTACGCACTTCTTCGTAATTAAACTGATCGCATGCAATATCTAACTTAGCTAGTAAATCCTGCAATACGACCCAAGGAATCTCTAACTCTTGGGCGCGCATGATTAGTGGGTGTTCTGTTCCTTCGACATTTTCACCAATCAACAACTCTTCATATAGCTTTTCACCGGGGCGCAAACCAACATGATTAATCTCGATGGTACCGTCGGGAGTAGAGTCAGATAACACCTCAAGGCCACTCAAATGCACCATACGTTTAGCTAAATCAACAATCTTTACGGGATCGCCCATATCCAAGACAAATACATCTCCACCCTCACCCATTGCACCAGCTTGTAAAACTAATTGTGCGGCTTCAGGCGTGGTCATGAAATAGCGCATAATCTCTGGATGCGTTAAAGTAATAGGCCCACCAGCAATAATTTGCTTGCGAAACAGAGGCACTACCGAGCCGGAAGAGCCCAAGACATTGCCAAAACGCACCATGCAAAAACGTGTACGTGACGGTGATTTAGCCTGGAGCCTTGAAAAGGCCTGCAATATTAATTCGGCGAAGCGCTTGGTAGAACCCATAACATTCGTAGGTCGCACCGCCTTGTCAGTAGAAATCAAAACAAACGATTTGACTCCCGCTGCCATCGCCGCCTTAGCCAAACTTAACGTTCCAAAAACATTGTTCCGGATACCCTCTATAGGGTTATGTTCGACCAACGGAACGTGCTTATAAGCGGCAGCATGATAAACCGTTTCAACAGAGAATGTACGCATAATACGCTCGCATTTTTGCGCATCAAGTACCGAACCAAGAAAAGGCAATAACTCCAGCTCAATTCCAAGATTCTGCTTTAGCTCCACCAACTCCTGCTCAATTGAATATAATCCAAACTCAGACATTTCAAGCAAAATCAAATGCGATGGGCGTTGGCGAATAATCTGGCGGCATAGTTCAGAACCAATTGATCCGCCCGCTCCGGTCACCATGACCGATTTATTCACTATACAAGCGGAAATCAGATCAGGGTCAGGATCAACTTGGTCGCGACCAAGCAAATCCTCAATCTCAATTTCGCGAATATCCTGCACGCGTAACTCGCCATTGATTAAACTCTTAATCGGCGGTGCTACTTTAATTTTTACTTTGAGTGGTTCCAGATGATCTAGGATACGCTTTTGCTGCGCCTTGGTCTGTGAAGGAATAGCGACTAATACTTCCTTGATGTCGTAACGCACAATCAGGTCACGCAGTTCACCAGCCGAAAATACCCTAATACCCGCAATAGTGGCGTTATGCAGCTCTTTGTTATCATCAACAAATGCCACTGGCAAATATTCATTACCGGTGCGCAAAGCGATCGCCAGTTGCGAACCAGCCTGCCCTGCGCCATAAATAGCCACTCGCACCGCTCCACTATTTCTAATGAAACCGCTCAGTTGTAACAAATAAGCGCGTGCAATAAATCGACTCGCAGCCAGATACAAAATCGTACTTATCCAGTAGGTGCCAAATACCGCGCGTGAATATCCGCCTGTTTGTGTAAATGTCGCCAATGCTGCCAGCGTGATCACGGAAAGAGACACTCCGAACACCACAACGTAAACAATCTTGTGATCTATAAACCGAATGACCGCCCGATATAAACCCAATCGGATAAAAACAGGAATAGATATTATTGGCGTTGCGACGAGCAATAATTTATATTGAAGAAGCAAGGGAAGATTGAGATAATCATAACGCAGCCAAATTGCCAGACAGAATGTCAATGGCAGAAAGACAACATCTAATATTACCGCTATAAATTGCTTGTAAATTCGTGACAAATTTAGAAACCAAATCATATAAATAATTCAATTAAAGTATATAACATCAATAATAATCGGAGCTAACGTTCATCGAATCATTTTAATGTGTAACATTATCCCTACGCACAACTTTTAATAAAGTGAGAAAAATTATTCTAACATCAAAAAATATTGAACAATTTTGCATATATTCAATATCTAATTTCACTTTTTCTGGAATCGGCAATTCATCACGGCCATTAACCTGAGCCCAACCAGTTAAACCTGGTCTCATCTTATCAACATCATACTCAGTACGCAATGTAATCAGATCCTCTTGGTTAAATAATGCTGGACGAGGCCCGACAAAACTCATATCTCCAAGAAAAATACTCCACAATTGCGGCAATTCATCCAGACTGGACTTTCTTAGAAAAGAGCCGTTCGGTGTTAAATATTTATTTGCATCAATCAGTAAATGCGTAGCTACAGCTGGCGTATTTATTTTCATGGTACGAAATTTAGGCATGCGAAAAATTTTATTATTACGACCAATACGGTCTGACCAATACACAATCGGCCCTTTCGACGTGATAAAAATCCATAAAGCAATCAAAACTATAGGAATGCACAAAAGAATAGATGCCACTATAGCCAGAAATAGATCAAAAAGACGCTTCATAAAATGACCATATTTAAAATATACGCCTTACTGTTTCCTTTAAGCCATCATTTACAGATATCGGTGGTATCCATCCTAACCGCTCTTTGGATTTGCTTATATCAACCTGCAAGGAGCCTAAAAGACGTTGCGCCGTTGCACGCTTTCCAAACATACTAGCAAGTAACATTAATACAACAGGAGGTACAGAGAATAAAAGAGAGCGCTTACCAAGCGCTTTTGCGCAGGCGTTAAGTAATTCGGAAATTGATAAATCATCTCCATCGGATACAAAAAATATCTCGTTGGCCGCATCTGGATGTTCAATACAGCAGATAATTAAACTTATCAGGTTTCCAAGGTAGACAAAACTTCGTTTATTTTTCACTGCCCCAAATGGCAAAGGAACCCGCGAGTGAACCCAACGCAGCATACTCGCGAAATTTGCCTTTACATCTGGGCCATATACTAAGGGCGGACGAATAATAATAACTTCTAATCCTGTGTCTTTGGCTATTTGAAATAGCCCTAATTCCGCCTCATATTTAGAAACTCCATAAGCATCTTGGGGGTTTGGAATATCTTTCTCTGTGAGTTTTACGCCGTCAATCGTTTCTTCACCATTAACTTTGATCGAACTGAGAAATATAAATCGCTTTACGCCGGATTCCACAGCCTGCTTAGCAAGATTTAATGTGCCAGCACCGTTCACTCGTCTAAATTCAGCAAGAGGATCGCCGGAGACTTCTTGCATCACGTGAACGCGCGCTGCCACATGTATGACCGTATCAATTCCAGCCAGGCATCGCGACCAATCGGTTTTCTCGTTAATGTCTAGAATGACTTCCATTTGAGCGTCTGGCAAAGAAAAAGGCTCCCTGACAGCACAAATCAATTTTACTCCAAGCTCAATCAATCTTAAAGATAACGCGCGCCCCACAAATCCACTGGCGCCAGTGAGTAGAATCGCATGATCGATTTTTTTATTTTGCAATTCCAGACCGTGCTCCATAGATATGTATGGCTATTCGTTATAAAAATCTCGTTAGCCTATGTGACGTTTCCTTCTTACAGCGGAATTTTTCAAAGTTTAGATGACTTATCTACGATACGGTTCCAACTAATTTTCAAATAAGCGCTTGATAAAAAAAATTTAAAAGCACTGCTTAAATGCCATAACAAGTAGCGTATTTTGCGATGACTATCATGCTGCGCATCGTGAACAACCTTGGCATGTTTACTAACTAAAATTTTATACCCAGCCAAACGAGCCCTAGCACAAAAGTCTACATCTTCGTAGTACATATGATACTTTTCGTTTAATCCATGCAAACTAGCATAGATTTCGCGCGGAATTACCATAAACATTCCTGCCACCCAATCAGGCATGATTACATCTTCTGTATCAACGAGCGCCTCAGGTTTTAATGAAAAATGACAAAGTCGACTTAACAATTTTTTGCACAACAAAAAGGGGCTTGGAAAATGTCGAGCACTTGGCTCAACTTCATTTTTTTCATTAAGGACCAACGGTGCGCAGATGCTATTAGGTGATTCTTTAAGAAGAGCCAACAATATGTCGAAAGGATCTCGGAGCAATTTTATATCTGGATTGAGAATGACGAAGTTCTCCGCATTGCTAAAGTTAAAGGCAAAATTATGATTCTCGGCAAAGCCCTTTGGCGTGCTATTTTCGATCAATCGTAAAGGAAATGAAAGTCCATCATAATCAACATCAAATTTCTCATGTATATTACTAATCAGAATAATTTCGACATCATCCCTATTAATTTTTCTTATATTTTGAATCAGTTCTTCAATATATTTTTTATGACCATGACTCACTATTGATATTGAAAATATTTTTTGCATGAGGGTTGATGTAAACAATTAAATGGAACACGGCGCTCCTAAATATCAAGTGAAATTATTGCTACTATAAGTTGACGCCATGGCGATAATTTACGAATACTTAACGATTCAGGCAGCTTTAATTTTGAGCATAAGGGATGACCGTTGCCCCCTTCGTCTGTTGCCAAACTTATTTCCTAATCTCAGCGAGTACGATTAGCAGCGAAACCTCTCTGCTCATCACAGCAAATTCACGCACCTTCGGCCGCAACAATTTGAAAAAACTGTGTCTGAAGAGACTGTCTGTAACATTATCTATTTGGCTCCGCGCGTTGAACCCAAGCACACAATCGCCCATGACATGGCAATCAGACGCGCATACAGCAAAGTCCTGATACTAGTCTCCGTAGCTAAGTTCTAGCATGCCAAGCACATTTATCCAATTTTTGAAAGTATCGGCGGACCGTGTCTCCCCACCCATTGGAAGACTGACCTTAACAAGACCGTTGGTAAAGCTCTCCCATTAGAACATTAGTCAAACACCCATATGCTGTCCAACAAGGAACACGTCACCGCCAAGGCCGTTGTCGACAGCTTTTTCCGCATAACCCGATCCCGAGCCATCAGATAGCAGCAAGATTATGCCGTCGAACCAAGGTCGGGAAACGTACAGTTTCAAAGTTTGCAATGGGCGCATAGCTTACAGCGCTATTTTGTCGACCAACGTTACGCATTGCTAATGCGGACAAATGTAAAACGAATGCGCGCCACTAAACGCACCTTTCCGTCCTAGGTCGCACCAAACGCCGTCGCCTTATCGCGCAATACACTCCCTAGGGCAAGATTCGATTATTCACCACTACTCGTATACACTCGGCACATCAAAATACTCAAATATCCGGTGGATACAGGCATGAATTCAATATTTCGATTGCCGATCTAAACAGCCCGTCTTTAAGTAGATACGCATTTTTTTAAATTCCAGCATTTAATTTTATAGTAGAAATCGAGATGTCCATCCTTTTAAATAATAAACAAGATATCAGTCCAAAGAAAAATGATTTCGTAATCAAATTCTCTATGTGGTCGATATTGTTAATTACCATCGCTTCAATATTTGTTCCGCTTTCTCCAGCTATGCCATCCGGTGGTCTCGATCCGTCTTGGCAATTCGCGCTCAATCAAGCTGTGGCGCAAGGCTTCCAATTTGGCAAGCAAATTATTTATACTTTTGGGCCTTATGCATCTATCTATACCAAAGAATACCATCCTTCGACAGATTTCATAATGTTGATGGGAAGTTTGTACTTGGTAGCGTCATACGCATTTTGTTGCTCAATATTAATGCGTCGCCTTAAATGGCCGTGGCAGCTTACTTTATTTACAGCTTTATTTGCATCAATATACTCCAGAGATGCCCTACTTTTCTCTTTACCGCTAATTGTCGGATTAGCGACGTTCAAAATTATAACGACTAATAATGAACTACGAGATAATAAAAAATTAATCCCACTGTCTATTGCTATAATTTTTATGGGGTTGGGTTTTTTGCCATTAATAAAAGGAACTATGTTGGTGCTGTGCACGCTGACAACATTTATTTGTGCATTATATTGTTTTATTAAAAAACAAAAAATACTAGCGATAATCTGCACAATGTCACCCGCCATTTCGATGCCTCTATTTTGGGTAGCCGCGGGGCAACCCATAGATAATCTGGCAACATATTTCTCATCTATGCTCAATGTGATTTCCGGATATTCCGAAGCGCTGGCAGTGGATGGCGATATTAAAGAAATTATCGCTTACGGTGTCACTTCAATACTTATATTCTTAGCTATCTTTTTCCAAAATAAAATTGATCTTATTTCGAAGTTCTTCCTAGCTATAGTTTATTTTTTATTCTTATTCATTGCATTCAAGGGGGGATTCACTCGTCACGATACTCACACCATCATAGCTAGTACTTCTCTCCTAATTGGTGCATTGTTGCTACCAATTTTCTTAAATGGAAGAAGCATTTTCCCTGTAATAATCATTGCGTTTATTTCTTGGAACTACATAAACCATAGCTACTTTCGTACATCTATGGTGGATATCGGGAGAAACATTGGCTTAACGTATTTTTCAGCTTGGGAGGGCGCGAGACAAAGGATAATTAACCCAGATTGGCTGAACGTTCAATTTGATGCTGCCGTAAAGAAAATTCGCGTCGAGGCATCTTTTCCCCTTGTTCAAGGGACCTCAGATATTTATTCATATGACCAATCTTACTTAATTGCATCCGGGAATTTATGGTCTCCAAGACCAATATTTCAAAGCTACATGGCTTACAGCGCCAAATTTGCAGAACTAAATAAAGATTACTTATTGAGTTCGAAAGCCCCAGAAAACATCTTTTTTAAAGTAGATTTAATCGATGGTCGAATGCCCTCTCTTGATGATGGTGTTAGCTGGCCTGTTATTATTCAAAATTATCAACCACTGGAAATAAAAAATAATTTTTTGGTTTTTCGGAAAAAACCTATAACAAACAAACCTGAATTTATAAATGTCAAAAAAATGGAGCGGAGCTTCGGTGAGAAGATAAATCTGCCTAATTCTCCAAATCAATTATTTGCCAAATTGGAATTCGCACCGACCATCGCTGGAAGGTTAATGAGTATTCTATTTAAACCCAGCCAATTATTTATCACTCTTAATTTAAAAAATGGTAGTAAAAAGGAGTTCCGAATTATATCTGACATGGCAAAGTCAGGATTTTTGATATCTCCCTTAATAGAAAATACACTAGAATTTGGAATGCTGTACGGAAAGCCAGAGTTTTTGAGTGAAAAGATGGTGGAATCTTTCTCAGTGTCATCGCATTATGACGGGATCAAGTCTTGGAGCGGAAAATATACGGCGACCTTGAGTGAAATTAAGCCGGTATCTAAAATTAATGTTTCAGAAATTTACAAATCCGAATTTAGTGATTTTGATGATGAGCTCTTGAACATTAACGTGCAGACCTCAGAGAAATGTAACGGTGTGATTGACATGGTGAACGACAAGCCTCCTAGGTCTGCGGGGATAGTGATCGCAAATTTATTGAGAGTTAACGGTTGGCTTGCAGATTCGATTGAAAAGGCTACATTGCCGGAGGCAGTCTACATAACCTTGACAGACGAGAATGGGAAGCGTCGATATTTAAATACGCGCCGTATTCTGCGAGCTGACGTGGGTTCTCACTTTAAAGACTCCCGCCTTAATAATTCGGGCTACAGCATGGTCGCGAACGTATCCAGTTTACGAGGAAACTATAGCCTTGGTCTAGCTATCAAAACCCTTGGAAAGACTATGACATGTCCACAGTTTCACCTGCCAGTGACTTTTTCCCGATAAGCTTTCTTAACAAAATTAATTTTTCTAAAAGCTCTACATCTCATCGAGTAGGCGCTATGGGCGCCCTTCCGAATGCAACTTGTCAGGGCATCAAGTTAGCATGTCCTGTTTTTAATATCCGCAGATTCAATTCAAGAATTCGGCAAATTCGATTGTGATCTTGATGTTACGCAAATAAATTAGGACCCCCAACGTCCATTTCGCTGGCTGGCCGTGAAAAATTCGGCCAATCGGCGAGCAACGAACTTCTGCGCAGAGAGTATTTCAGCGAAATAGCAGCAGTCATACCTATATTTCGCCTTTCGGTTTAAAGGTAAGCGTTCCCTCAGTACCCTCTACCCATAAACACCAAATTTCTGCATGATTTGAATGGGAAGGCACAAATTAAT
>NZ_JASJXA010000019.1:0-87333 GCF_035018905.1 Glaciimonas sp. Gout2
AATGAGCGGTCACGATGCGCCAGAATGGTCGGTCACGATAGACCAGAATCGGTGGTCACGATCGGCCAGAATACCCACAATACGGCCGCTCAGAGCAAACTTAAATCCCCCTGCACAGACATTTAATCCCGCTTGCAGTATTGAATTGATTTTACTAATTTGGTTGGAAATACGTAGCCTGCGTTGGAAAACGCGCAACCCGGTATGTAGCGGCCCGTTCGACCGGGGATCATTACCGCTGCGAGCCCGCTCAAAGCAGCAAAAGCTGCAAATGTAGCTGTATATAAGGAGGGCTCTCAGAGGCTTAACATCTTTACAGCGACAACACCGCCAATCGCCCCGCCAATGACTGTAAGCCCGGCCAGAAGGGCGATAAGTCGCCATAATTTGCGTTCCAGCGCTTCATTGACCGCCACTAACTGCGTCACACCGGTCCCGAGTTGTGCACTGATCGCTGCCGACGCATTCCGGCCTGCCGCCACGAGTTTTCGTTCCTGCTCCGTTATCATGGACTCGAAGCCCATGCGCGCCGCCAGGAATGCCTTGCCAGACGCCTCCTTTATGGCCTGCTCAACGGTCACCGCCAGCGACGCATCCAGAGCTTCAACGCGACCAATTAACCCATCGACATCGACCATCAATTCTGCCAGGAGCGCTTCCCGAGCCGTTGCAATTCCCATTGTCACTCCTTACTTGAATAAGACCTTGAACACGTCATCGAGATTCTTATGAGCCGACTTCGCCAAACGTTTGGCTGAAATCATGCTGATCGCGTAGTCCTTCGCATCGTCATCTTTGGCGTCTTTGAGCATTGTCCGATAATCGGTGTCATCGGCGACCAGTGCGTCGACCGAGGTATTCAATATTCGCAAGCGATCAAAAATCTCATTGGTAAATACCACGGCATCGGTGCGCAGGGTAAATTTTTTCTCCGCTGCATGAAAGCCCCAGACCATGCTGAAGTGACTGGCAACATCGTCCGCATCGTCGATCGCCACTTTATTAAACACCACGCGGATTTTTTTAGATGGCACGCCGAGGCCTGCTAGCGTTTTAATGGTGTTGATGGTGTCGGTTTGTTGCTTCTTGTCGCTGACCACGGGGACAATAAAATAATCGAATTCTTCATGGGAGCCATCAAACTGCCCCATCAACTTGACAAACTCATCAACGTTGGAGGCCCCGATGTCGACAATGGCGGCGTCTGTGCGCATCATTTCTTCCTGCAAATGGCCAAAATCTTTACCTTTGAGGCGTTCTGACGCGGTTGTTTCTCCGGCACCGGCGTTGATGGTTTCCACCGCAAATTCTTGTGCCTGCATGCGCGGCGCAAAAAGTTGTTTAGCTAACGTCGATTTACCGACGTTACCCGAAAAGTTGATGATCGCAATTTTAGATTTCATACCGGTTTTTTCTCTTTCCGTTGTTGTTTCGCTATCCGTTCGTAATGGGCGATGTCCGTTGCTTCCTGTTGCTCGTCCGGTTGCATGAGGCGCGCCAGATCCTGTGCCGAGATGGCTTGCGCGGCGGCTTCTTCACGAAGAGGCACGTTGTCGGCAGGGAGCACCGTCGCTGATGCTGTCGGGATAGTGGCCGGTTCTGCAGTCGTGACGACTGCAGGGTGATGCGCTTCTTGCCGAAACCGGTACACATACGTTTTCAGGGTCGCCAGCGTCAATTCGAGACCCCCGCTGTGTAACGCGGCCTGGATCGCTTTGAGTTGGACACCGGCGGCTAACTTCAATTCAATGTCTGGCAGGAGGGTGCGCAGCCGGGCGGCTTTTGTGGTGGGTTGTAGCTTCGTCAGAGCGTCTTTGATATCCATTTTTGTCCCTCTTCTTACTTCCTTCATGTCGCGCAGGAAATACTTTACGCTGATCACCTTATTTTGTCTACTTATTGTCAGTGTTTTGTTTTTTGTTTGATTATGAATTGATCTCTCATTAGTTCTTTTATGCTCTCTCTTTAGTCGCTATTTGTCGTCAAATAGTCTGCTTACTGCCTACGGACTGCGTCCTGAGTGATAAGCACTCCCTAACCCCTGGAGATTGTGCTCCTTAACCCGAGCAAAATCTCAATACACAAAACGCACCCCTATCGGGGGGAAAAACACCGTACAATACCATTGCCACATGGAAATATTCGTATATTCGCTTCCGACAAATGTATGACAAAACTGTCTGAACGCCTTATCCCTACTCAAACAACCGTATGACAATCGTCATACATTAGAGAGGACACCATGCGCGACGGAAAAACGGTCTCCATTCGCTACAGCGACGACGAACTCAACCGGCTCGAACAGGCCGCCGCCATCGCCGGTTATGCCAAATTGTCGCCTTATCTGCGTGACAAGACATTGGATAAAATCGGCTTATCAAATAGCGCTCGTGATGGCGTGGAAGCCTGGTCTGAACGACAAGAAGTGACAGGCCGGTTAGCGGAAATCGAACGCACGCAACACGCGGCCAATGCCATGCTCACCACGCTGCTGTATCTCGTGCATCGCAAGGCCTCCACCGGCGACATGCAGGACTTACAGGCCGCCGTGGAACACGCCGGCCTCTCTGCCAGCACGCTCGACAAGATCGCGCCGGTGTTAGGTAAATTAATCCAGCAACTACAACCGGAGTAGTCCCATGCAGAAATTAGAAGCAGAAAATGCGACCCTCCTGTTTGGCATCGCGCTTCCTATTGCCGGCTGGATTGCCGGCACGTATGCCGGAAAAATACCGTTATCACCGTTTCCGCATGCCATCACCGACGCGTTACATGCCACGCCACGCGATCCTTTTATCCTCGGCGGGCTGGTCGCTGGCCTCGGTTTAGCGGCCAGTGCGGCCTATCTCTTGCGTGAGTATGGTGACGATGGTTATCGCGGCGCACCGTATAAACGCTGGTTACGCGGCTCCCGCATGGCGAACTGGCACACGGTCAAAAGCAAAGTATGTGCTGCCAACCGCCAAGAAAACGCCCGGCGCAAAAAGGAAGGAAAAGCCCCCTTAGCCCCGATCATGATCGGCGCGTTACCGATGCCGTTGCATTTGGAAAACCGCAATACGATGATCTGCGCGTCGGTCGGCTCCGGTAAATCGGTCACGATGGAAGGTATGATTGCGTCCGCGATTGGCCGACGCGACAAGATGGCCATCATCGATCCGAATGGGACGTTTTACTCAAAATTCAGCTTTCCCGGCGATATTTTGCTCAACGGCTTCGATGCACGCTCGGTCGGCTGGTCGCTGTTTAATGAGATCAAAGGGGTACACGACTACGACAGTGTGGCAAAAAGCGTCATTCCGCCGCAAATTGACGCCAGTGAAGAACAATGGTGTGCCTATAGCCGCGATGTGCTGGCCGACACGATGCGCAAACTCCATGAAATCGGCAACCCCGATCAGGACACGTTAGTCAATTTGCTGGTGCGCGAAGACGGCGACGTGATTAAAGCCTTTCTGGCGAATACCGATTCACAAGGATATTTCCGCGAGAACGCCGAAAAGGCCGTCGCCAGCATCCAGTTCATGCTCAACAAGTATGTGCGCCCGTTGCGCTTCATGAGCAAGGGGGATTTTTCGATCCACGAATGGGTGCATAACCCCGACGCCGGGAACCTGTTCATTACCTGGCGCGAAGACATGCGTTCGACCCAGAAGCCGTTGGTGGCAACCTGGATCGACAGTATTTGCCGCACCATCCTCAGCTATGAACCGTTGTCCGCCACGGTGGACACCCGCCTCTGGTTGTTCCTGGACGAACTGGAGTCGCTCGGGAAGCTCGAATCGTTTGTCTCAGCCGCGACCAAGGGCCGCAAGCACGGGTTACGCATCGTCGGCAGTATTCAGGACTGGGCGCAACTGGACGAAAACTACGGGAAAGATGCCACCAAGACCTTGTTGTCCTGCTTTCGTAATTACATCATCTTCGGGGCATCGAATGCGCTCAATGCCGACAAGGCCAGTGAAATCCTGGGTAAGCAGCACGTCGAACGGCTCCAACTCACCACCACCGCCCATGGGGCCAGCCGCAATATCGTTGCCAGCGCACCAGAACCGGTTGTCCTGGATTCGGAAGTCTCGAATCTGAACGACCTGACCGGTTACGTCCTGTTTGCAGAAGACAATCCCATTGCGAAGATCACCGTGCCCTATCGCGCCTATCCGCAGCGCGCGGTCGGGATCGTGCTCAAAGGCAGCGCATGATCAATCTCACGCCGATCCGGGGCAACAATCAATATGCCGCAGCCCATTATTTTTCCTCATCAGATGATTATTACGGCAAAGAAAATCCGGGTACCTGGCAGGGGAAGGGCGCGACTGCACTGGGCCTCACTGGCCCGGTAGAACAAGCGCAGCTGTCGCGCCTACTCAACGGCGAACTGCCCAACGGCGAGCACATCCAGACCACCTTTGATCCGGCCGAAAAAATGAAACGCATGGCGCTGGACGTCACGTTTTCTGCGCCCAAATCGGTGTCCATGCAGGCCCTGGTTGGTGGCGATCTCGCCGTGACACTGGCCCACGACACGGCAGTCAGCCGGGCGGTGGAAGAAGTCGAGAAGCTGGCAGAAGCCCGTAAAAAAATGCAGGGGAAAAGCACCCGTGAGCGCACCGGCAAGTTGGTCGTCGGCAAATTTCGCCATGAGATGAGTCGCGCGAAAGACCCGCAGTTGCATACCCACGCGGTAGTGCTGAACATGACCCAGCGCAGCGATGGTGCCTGGCGCGCGCTGTGTAATGAGAATATTTTCCGGGTACATCATCAGATCGAAGCGATTTATAAGGCAGAACTGGCAAGAGAACTGCAGGGCCTCGGCTACACCATCCGCTTAGTCGACGACAAGGGTAATTTCGAGCTGGCGCATATTACCCGTGAACAAATTGAGGGCTTTTCCGGACGCAGCAAAGTGATCGAAGAGGCCCTCGCCAACGAAGGCAAGACGCGGGCGACGGCGACATCGCTGGAAAAACAAGTGATCTCGCTGGCAACCAGACCGCGCAAAGACGAACGTGACCGTGCCATCGTCAAACAGTACTGGGTAGAAAAAAGCCAGGTACTGAATATTGACTACGGCCCCCGGTCGCGCCTTGACGATCGCAGCTACGACACTGGCGACAGTACCAACGCGCAGCCCGGCACCGACCAACAACCAGATGATCCGGACCACAGCGCCCCCAGCGACGAGGTCCCTGTTCAAACACTGCCGGACAGCATCACGCCCGCGCAAGCGGTCGTGCAGTACGCGATCAACCATCTCACCGAGCGCGAGGCAGTCGTCACAGAAAGTGCATTGATGACCACCGCCACACGGCGCGCCGTGGGTCTTGCTGGCTCCGCAGAAATCAAAAACGAAATCAACCGCCTGGTGCGCCAGGGCACATTGATCGAAGCCGTCCCCACGTACCGGATTGCGGACAATAACAGCGGCATGGCGCTGTCGATCGCCGGATGGAAATCGTACCTGCAAGAATTAAAAGAATGGACACCGGCCGAGACCGCCAGCTATGTGCAGTATGCTGTTACGAAAGGATCGCTGATTCCTGCTGAGAAACGCTATACCACCCAAAAGGCGCTCAAACGGGAGCAGGCGATACTGGCGATTGCGCGCACCGGGCGCGGCGCCGTCTTGCCCATTCTGGCTGCAGCGGACGTGCGCGCCGCGCTGGAAAACACCTCTTTGAATGCCGGCCAGCGCGCAGCCGTCGAAACCATGGTCTGCACGACCAACCGGTTTGTGGGGATTCAGGGCGATGCCGGTACCGGAAAAACCTATACCGTCAATCAGGCGGTTGCCCTGATCCAACAGGCTACCACCATCACGGTAGCGGAGTGTGGCAAGGGTGGGGAAGGCAGCGGCTACCGCACGGTGGCGCTGGCTCCTTACGGGAATCAAGTCAAAGCGCTCAAAAACGAGGGGCTGGAAGCGCACACGCTGGCGAGTTTCCTTCGCACCAAAGACCAACCGATCGACGCCAGGACCGTCATCGTGTTAGATGAAGCGGGGGTCGTCGGGGCACGCCAAATGGAACAACTGATGCGGGTGGTGGAAAAAAGCGGCGCGCGAATGGTCTTGTTAGGAGACACCAAACAAACCGAAGCGATTGAAGCCGGTAAGCCCTTCGCACAGTTGCAAATGAACGGCATGCAAACAGCGCGGATCAGCGACATTCAACGCCAGAAAAATCCTGAGTTAAAAATGGCCGTCGAACATGCGACCGAAGGGCGCGTGGGCCTATCGCTCAATCATATCAAGCATATTGAAGAGTGTCCCGATGCATCAGAACGGCATCGCGCCATCGTCACCGACTATATCCAGCTGAGTGAGCCGGATCGGCGCGCCACGCTGATTGTCGCCGGCACGAATGCCGCACGACGAGAAATCAACGACATGGTGCGGCACGCGTCCAACCTGGCAGGTAAGGGCCGACAATTTGAAACGTTGACACGGGTCGATATGACGCAGGCCCAACGCCGCTTTGCCCCCAGCTATGTGCCCGGCGTGGTGATCCAGCCGGACAAAGATTATCCCCAATGTGGTTTAGTGCGCGGCGACATCTATACCGTTAAAGAAGCGCTGCCTGGCAATAAACTGATCGTCCAAAGACCGGACGGCACGATAGCAGAAATCAATCCGCGGAAAACGACGCAGTTAAGCGTCTATCATCTGGAAAAACCGGAACTGTCGGTGGGCGACACCATCCGCATCAATCGCAACAATCCCAGCCAGGATCTGACTAATGGGGACCGCATGCGCGTCACCGGCATTCTTGGTGGCATGGTGCGTCTGGAATCGGTCGGGCAGAAAGACGGGCGAGCGGTGCGGTCATTAGAACTCCCGGCCAGCAAGCCATTGCACCTGGAGCACGCGTATGCGTCCACCGTGCATAGTGCTCAGGGACTGACCAATGACAAGGCCATGATTGCGCTCGACACCACCAGCCGTACCACGTCACTGAATTTGTACTATGTCGCCATCAGTCGCGCCCGGCATGAAGCGCGCATCTATACCAATTCCGTCGCGGCCTTGCCGGCGGCAATTGCCCGGCGCTTCGATAAAACGACTGCGCTGGCCGTTCAGCAGGAGCGGGTGGTGCAGCGGCGGGAACAAGGATTACAGCGCATGGGGAGCGCAGATGGAAAGCAAGCGATGCAGGGCAAACATCGGGAAGAAAAACGTCCCCGCATGCCTGCGGAGGGGAACGACAGCAAGGGTAAAGAGGGATTGGGACGGGTGTAATAATTACCATTGCCGATAACGTCGCTTCCTTTCGTCACCCTATCGTTTCCGTTGACCGCTATCGGCCTCATCACGGATTTTGGAGTGTGCCCAGCGACCAGCGAAGTCGGCACACACAGACACTGCACAAAAAAAGACCATCATTCCAGCCAATGGACCGCCCACCGTTTCAAGGCGCATCCTGCTCACCCCTATATAAAAGGTGATCTCGAAGATCAGCATGATCACAAAGACAGCAAAAAACCGCGTTTCGCTGCCCGGGACCCTGACTTACAGTGATGCTCCATCCCTTGCAATTGTTTCAATCTAGTCATCGCGGTTTCCTCCAATAGGGTGTTGATGCTGCGTCCGATGCGCACTGGGTGGGGCTGTCGGCCTCAGTAGCTCGCGCGGTAATCGGTGCCTTGTTGCCAGCGACTTTGCCAATGATCGAGGTATTGTTTGGCGATCCCTGGATTGTTCCAGATCACCAGCACATTTTCACTATTACGCTTCGCAGCCGACGCCGTATAGTTAAAGCTGCCTGTCTCCACGTGACGCCCATCGACCACAAAATATTTATCATGGTGGATCGGGTAGGCGCTAATCGTGCGGGTCGCAATACCCGCACTGACCAGCAGATTCAGCGCCTGTCTGGGTGCATTGTTGCGCGCTTCCTGCAGGTTATTTTTATCGTCCACCAAGACAGCAACATCGACGCCGCGCCGTCTGGCATCCATCAGTGCACGTACGACGGGCACGGAGGTAAACGAATACGCTGCCAGCCGAATCGACGTTTTCGCAGATTTTAAGGTCTTGAGCACCAGCGCCTCGCCCCCGCCCTCCGGGGAGAAGGCGACCTCGATGGTTTGCGCAGCAGGGGCGACAACCTCGCGCCCACTCGCGAGTGACACCGCGATCAGGCAAGAACACAGTAATATTATTCGACGCATACCGCTCCTCTACCAGCGAACACGTTGAACTAATTTGTGTTGATTGAATACATCGATGGCGCGGGGAGACTGCGCTGGTTGCCACAGGACCTGGTTAAACACCGTGACCAGATAGCCATCCTCTGCACCGCCGACCCGATAGGAACCCACGCTCTCGCCGACACAGGCGCGCGGTCCGGCCATGCCCGTCTCGGTGGTCCGCGCAGACTGCTGCGGGCTGCCCACGATGTCGAACACTGTGCTTTGAAAGTGTGACGAGGAAGCGGCTGCCCGAGGAACGCCCTGAACCACCATGGCCTGATTCTCAGCGACCTGCAAGGGAGCGGGGCAGGGGTCATACGGATCACTGACCGGCTCCGCATAGTTACCCCCTTTATTCGTCTGATTGGCCTCGTCACATTGTGGAAAAGGCCGGCCCTCATGCAAGTCCCGATACAGCCGGTCAACCGGTGGCCGACATGCGGCGACGGCTTTGGGTCCTTTGGGATTGCTCAGACAGAGTAATACCGTGCAACCATATTCACTGGCACTGGCGGGGACCATTGCGCCCATCAGACCATTCAACAGCACCGCCAACCCTATTTTCTTCATCATTGATTGCTTTCTTTTTGACGGATTAAAACGCTCATTCATTGACCACCACAAACGCATCGTCCTGCCGGGTGGCGACGGCTTCCTGCTGCAACGGCGCTACAGGCGGTGCGAGGGGGCGGTAGTCGGTCAATGGAGCTACCACCGGCACACCCTCACCGAAACTAACCCAGTCGCCGGCGGGAGCGCGGGTCTTTGCTGTGGGGGAGGCTGCACGATGCGTCACCGCAGACACGACAACCGCCGCATCACTGCTGTGCGGTGCGACCGCAGGGACTATCGGACTAGGCGCAGCACCCAACGCATTGCTCACCACTTTCTGCACGTAACTCGGTTCACCCGGATGATCCGGTTTAAATCCCCGCGTAAAATTGCCACTGTAATAACAGGAGAATGCAGCACGCAGCGCCTGCTGCTCATCCTTGCGTTTCACTGTGGCACGGACAAAGCAGTCTTTGAGGATCGCCGCACCGGCCCTGATATTGCGGCACGGATCAAAGATGGTTTCGTAGGTTTCGCCATAGCGGGCCAGGTTGTACCGATTGACTTGCGTCAGCCCCAAGGAAAAATTGTAGCCGGCCTTGTCCAGTGCCCTGGCGGTTGCTATTGCTTCCTGTTCGGTGCGCGGTGCACGCACGGTGCCATTGACTACCCCAATGGCATACGGATGAAACGTCGATTCAGTGGTGACCAGCCCTTTGAACGTTTGCGGGTGAATAGACGGTGCACACTGCGCCACCAGCGCTTCAAACGGGGTAAGCGGCGTTAGCGTGGCTGATACAGTGGGTATAAGGGGTATCGCGGGCGAGGCGGCGAGCGTCAACGGCAGCGCACAGGCGATGCCGATCGCGAGCAGCAGGCGTTTACTGGCCGTCATATAAAATCTCCGAGATGAACCGCCGACCCGAGCGTTTATCGTAGGAAAATTGCACCACGACCTGGATCAGCGATTTGGCGTAACCGATGATGTGCGACTGTTGCAGCGGTATTCCGGCCCGTAACACCATCATCGACAGCCGCTCGTACATCATGGCCGGGCTGTTGGCGTGAATGGTCGTGATCGACCCGCCCGCGCCGGTATTGAGCATTTCCAGATACGAATAGGCTTCTGCGCCGCGCAACTCGCCCATGATGATGCGGTCGGGCGTCAGCCGTAGCGAGGCTTCCAGTAAATCAATCGCCGAGATCTTCGATTCGCCCTGGCCGCCACGGGAGTACAGCAAATGCAGACAATTCGGTTGTGCGGGGGTGATCTCGCGCGCATCTTCGATGGTCACAATGCGCTCGTGGTCCGGCACCGTTTTTAATAAGGCATTTAAGAACGTGGTTTTACCGGTATTGGTGCCAGCCGAAATCATGATATTTTTGTGCGCTAAGACCGCCCCACGCATAAAACCGTCCCAGTCGCGCGCCTTGCACAGCGCCAGCAGATGATCATTCGAATATGCCGATGGATTCCCGGCATCGTTGACGTGGTCGAACGCGCCCTGTTGCTGATAGTCGTTCAACGTAAAGTCGCGCAAGGACGGCTTGCGGATACACACCGCAATCGACTTTTCTTCGACGGCAGGGGCGCGCACCACCTGGACCCGGTAGCCGCCGCGTTCGGTGTCGTCGATCCCCTCGGTCAGATCGATCGGCATCGTGGCCGACAATAACGGGCGCTCGCGGTCCGATTCCTGATGGGTGAAGGACGCGGTCACATCGGCCAAGGATTCCAGCAGCGCCAACGAGAGGTCAGGCATGGCGACGCGCGCCATATAGCCGTGGCCTTGGCGTCCGATGAACATCTCATAGGGCTTGTTGACGGCCAGTTCGGTCACGCTCGGGTCGTCCAGATACGGCTTCATTGAGGCCAGTTTCGAACGAAATGACGCAATTTGGGACATGAGACACCTTTATTAGTCGATCAGCACCGGGCCATCCTGCTGCTGGGCGGCGTCCTGTTGCTTTGTGTAAATGTCCGTAAAGTCCAGATCACGGTTCACAAAAATGCGTATCCGGGAGCCGGCCGGCGTCGTGATCGTCGGCGGGATGTTGATAATCGGGGCCAGGATCGACTGCGAGGTCTGGGCGGCGGCTTGCTGCACCGATTGCCGGTATTGTGCCGAGGAATTGTTCTGGTCGCCAGAACTGACCCCGGTATTGGCCGCCCCGGCTCCGATAATCGACAACAACGCAGAGGTACCAAAAATTTCCGCAAAATGGGCGTCCACGATCCCGCCCATGCCCGCCGTCCCAAGCTGGTCGGAGCCGATACTGTCTAACGCGACTTCGGTGATCGATCCATCCGGGTTCGCCGTGCGCAGCGTGTTCCACATGGTAAACAGCCGGCTTTGCCCCTTGCGTACTTCAGCGCTGTAGACACCACACAGGCGTGACCCCCACGGAATCAGTTTTAAGCGCCCGCGTTCGGCATATACGTCGCGCTGGATCAGTGCGCAGATTGTGCCCGGTAAATCCGAAATCGCCCGCGGGATCGTCACGCCTTCAATGACCTTGCCCTGCAGAATTTTATACTCCAGGTTGGTCACATTGGACGCCTGACTCAGTACCACGCCGTTGCCCGAGACGGCCCGCGCAAAGCGGGAATTCGGGTCTTGTGCACCGCGTTCGGTACCCGCCTCACTGGTCCCACCGAGCGTGCCCATCAGGGCAGCGAGGGTGGCATTCTGCGCGGCACCTTGCGCAGGTCCCGTGGAAGGCGCGCCCGTGCCACCGGGTTCGATCGCCGACTTCCTGCGGGCGTCGAGTAACAACCGGGCTTTTTCTTGTTGCTGCAGCGCCAGTTGCGCGCGTTGGGCGACTAAAGGATCTACCGCCGGCGTGGCGGGCGTGGCCGTTTTGACCGGTGGCACCACCGCAGCTGGCTGGTCATCGTTCAACACAGGCACGGTTTTACGCGGTGCCACGGTTAGCTGGGACTCCGCTGTTGTCGTGTCGCTCTTGGCCGCGCCACCTTTGACCCAAAACACCACCCCGAGCGCGGCGGCAGCGACTACCGCGATCGCAACGCCATTAAATTTCTTCTTGCGACTGGCCGCCACCAGCGACGCACTGGTGGTGGTTTCCCAGTCGTGCAGTACCTGGTCGCGGGTGGCATCCGGCGGGGGCGTCAACGTTGCCATCAATGCCCCCGCGCCGTCATTGCCACGGTCTCTTTTTTACTACCGGTGTTTTCCACGCAGAGGTGGGCGTCGCCATTGCGTAACGTGAATAAATGACCGATGCGCTCGACCACCATATACGCGCCTTCGCGGCGCGTATTGACCACCGATTCGGTGCCATCGCTGCCCACAATATAAAACGCCGGAATCTCACTGTTTTTGTCAAACTGGAAATAGGTAAATTCGCCATCATCAAACGCGCGCTGCAGTGGAATGGCCTGCTTGTCACCGGACGCCGCATAGTGCAGATTCAATGTGGCCGGGTCGAACCCTTTGCCGCTGCGCTCGTTTCCGCTATTTGGCATGCCGGAAGCAGCGTTCAGCATGCTGGCATTCGGGTAGATAAAACGCACCAGAAAGGTCATGTCACGCTGTCTGGCGGTGCTGTTGAGTTTAAAAAAGTAAGTGCGCTTGTTGGTGATGATGGTCATGTTAGTCGCCGCATTCGGCTCCACCGGCTTCACGAACAAGCGGCTGCCATTGATCACCGTTTGCCACGCAATCGAATCGCCCAACGTGCGCACCTTGATCTGCTCATCGGGTGCAAATTCAATCGTGGTCTGATAGCCATAGGTGCCCATTAGCTCGTAGACCTGATTGGGGTCATAGGCCACCTGCTTGATGCGCTGGTCCGTCAGTAACGGGCGCGGCAGTTTGGCGGCATAGACCGGCACAGCGCACAAAGTTGTTAACAAAGACACTATGGCGACGACAAGGGCGAACGGCGTGGGTTTCATCGGCTTTTCTCTTTCCTGTGGAGCAGGCTACTGATTGCTCAATTTTTGGTTTTTACTGTACGACGTGGCGGCAAAGCCGAGCGGATTTTCCCAGCGGTCACCCAGTGCTAACGGCTGAAACGTGAAGGTATTGCGCACCAGGGCGGTAAAATAATCGATTCGGCGCTCGCCACCCGGCCGCTCAGTGATACTTTGGAATTCGACCTGATAGGCATTTTTGCCAAGCGAATTGATGGCGGTGATTTTGGGATAGCGGCGTGCCCCTTTGCCGATCACGTAATACGGATTGTCCGGATTTTCTGCAGCGGTCTCCTGGTCGTATTGCCGTGCCACCGCATCGGTCGCGTGTAAACGGCATAAATCCGCATTACGTTGCCGCCAGTCAGGATCGAACGTATTGCACGCGGTAATGAAATCATTGACCTGACTTTCGACAAAGCTGTCCAGGCCGGAAATGGTGTCCGCGTTGACCACTTGCTGTTTGACCACATGACCGTTGGCATCCATGACGGCGATCACCGGAATGACGGTATGGATCTTCGAGAGTACCGTCACCGAGGAAGACAGCCCAGCCACTGCGATCAGCAACAACACAATAAAAAGATAAGCGCGGTTGCGCTCCTGCTTAATTTTATTTGCCCCGCCCAGCTGGACCTGCTGCGTCGTCGGGTCGGTATCAAAGGTATGTTTGCCGGCCATTACTTGCCTCCTTTGATAGTTCTCACCGCCATCATCAACAACGATGCACCCTGCACAGAAGCCCCACCAGCAAGGCCCGCAGCCCAGCCTTTGACTTGCAGCATAAAAATAATCAAGACAAGCTCCAGCACATAGAGCGTATTGATTTGCTCAGCGCTGATAAATTTAGCTTCCGTAGCGGACGATGCGTTTTGCACTTCCTGGAAAAAGTCACCAAATGCCACAAAGCCAAATTTGACAATCGCAATGACTAAAATGTAAATCAGCGCGAAATTCAGCATTTTGCTGACCCAGTTCATGAACCACTGCCGTGTTTCCGAAAACATGGCGAAGCCAATAAACAGCGGCAGGAGAACCATCGTCAATGCCAAACCAAATTTAGCAATGGTCATGTAGAAAAGGGCAATAACAAATAACAATGTATTAAGCACTAACACCAGCATGCCATCCAGGATAGTGCCGACTGATTGCCAGCCTGAATTCCTAAGAGTCTTAGAAATCTCATTAGCGTTAACATAAAGCGCATCCAGCATGCTGGTACTAGACTTCCCCGCCATAATGGTTCCTGCTGCCGAGTCCATAAAAGAGACGAATACGTTATAAATGACTGACGCAAATCCACCCCAACTCAATGTGCCAAAAACTGCACAGGTCATGATGGTTTTCGCTAACAACTCACGTGCCTGAAAGGGAGCATGTCCTGCGTACACCTTGTACCCCAGCAACACCCAATACAACACAGCGGCGGAATACAGTGCCGGAGAAATAGCGTTCGCCAGTGCAGGATAAATTTGCGTTAAAAATGAATTGGTGTAAGCATCTGACGCGCCAATCATTCCCTGAAGATTAATGGTTGCCATTATTTACTTTCCCGTTTTTTTCCAATGATCAGCAACCGCAGGGTCAAGAATGTCCCCCTCTGTCAAGCGCACACCGGTACTTTCTTCCACTCGCTTCGTAACCGCTACCACACACACTTTTCTGCTATGCGTTTCTTTTTTTGTAATGAAAATATCAGCCTGACAATAATTAGGAAACCACGAGTAAAATTGCACGGAGGTTGCTGTCAATAACGGATTCCCCGATTTTTGCTCTGGCTGAACAATTACTTGCGGGGGCATCCCTGGCGTATTAGCTGGTGACGATGGAAATACGTAGTAAACAAGACCACCAACTGAAACGACTATCGCAAACGCGGTAACAAGCATCCATTTAGGCATGATTTTTCCCTACATCAGGAGTGCTATTGAGAGGCTGAAAATCGCAGGCGCACGGCGACATATCCAGCTTGGCCGAGTTAACAGCACACCCGCCGATTACCGCACCAATAAACAAAATAGCCAATACTTTCCAGCATTTCATAAATATCCAGAATGGTATCCAGACAGGGGCAAAAACAATTTTCAACAACAATAAAAAGAATTTCATAAGCCGTTCCTCTTCATAAATTTGACGACTGCGGTTACGGGGCGACACGTTTGTAGCGTTGCTGATCGTTCGCCGTCGCCTGATTTTGCTGGTTCAGCATGTTCGCCTGCAGATTCATATTCATCACGTTGAGCTTGGCCATCGCGGTTTGCAGCATGCCGTTTTCGGTCGCAATACGATTTTGCAGGTCAGCGGCATCTTTGGTATTGGCGGTGCTGTCGACTTGCCCGGCCATCGTCGATAAATTGTTCAGGTTGGTCTGCACCTGCGCATACAGCATGTCACCCCCGGTCATCGCCGCCCGTACCGAATCGGTACTCAGCTTGTAACTGGTGGCTCCCTGGCCCCGGGGATCCTGAAACAGCTCTTGCGGCATCGTCTTTAATAATTTTTCATAGCCGTTTTGACTGGCACCAAACGCCCCGCTATTTTGCTGCGAGACCACCTCCTGCCATGAGCCGGGGACCACCGACGAGGAGCGAATGGTGTCATTCAATCCGATGGCTCCCCGCTGGTACGACCCGGTCACGGCGGCATATTGATTTTTCATCGTTTCGTACTGTTGCTGCATTTGATTGAGCTGGTTCAACAATTGCGCCTGGGTGAGGATGTCGGTGGTTGGAATCTGGGCGATTGCGGGAGTCGCTGCAGAAAGGAACCACCCCATGGCAATGAGTAATAAAAATTTTTTCATGATCAGGCACCTTTGAGGGTCAAATTGTGGGTGTTTTCTGCCAGTGAACGTTGCATGAATACCGGCACCCACTGTTCGGGCGCGCTGCTACCCAGTTCGGCAATGATGGTGTCCATCAGTGCTACGCCCTTGTCGTTGGACGACAGCACCGGGATGAATTCTGGCAACTCCGACAGATCAAACACCGCTTTAATCGATTCATTGCCGCGCCGAATCAGAAATTTGCGCGCTTCCGGCGGTGTTTCCCGGATAAACGTGAATTCGGCTTCTGTCAGGCCCAGCTGACCCACGTAATCGGCGTGACTGGCTTCGCCATTTGGCAGGTAAATCTTGGTGGCGGTCTGCTTCTGGATCGAATCGGTTTCACAAAACAGGTACTTGGCGTCCGGCGTCACAAAAATCAGCAATCCGTTCTTGCGCCGGATCTGCATGATGTAGGCATCGATTTTTTCACGCCAGTACGCGTGCTTGACCAGATTTTGGCCTTCTTCCAGCACCAGGATGAACGGTTGTCCGTTCATCGCCTGCTCGATGCGGTGAAACGGATAACTCAGCATCACCGGCAGCTCGGGCCGCGCGTCCGTCCCTTTGATCAGTTGCTGCATCTCAAAACAGTAGTGGCGACAGGTGCTCAGATCAATGCCATCGTTCGGGTTATCAAACACGCCCCAGTTCGCGCCCGGCACTCCCTGTGCACCATGCCAGATTGCCATCGCGTCGGAGAGACTGCCCTGACCAAAGCACCAGGCCACATTGCGCAAGCGCCGGTCGGCCTCTGGTAACGTGTAATTTTCTTCCACGGCCTTGTGAAAGCGCCGCATGTCGTCGGGCGCAATCAGCCCGCCGTAACAGGTACGCATCAGCGACAAGAGTTCAATCAAATAGGCCCGGTTCTCAGGCGTATCGGGCAGCTTGAACGGATTCCAGCCGCTGTTGCCCATCACCGACAAGGTTGTATGCTGGCCGCCCATGGCCGCCATAAACACCTTGGCCCCGTGCCGGTTATCGAACCAGAACACACGGGGTGCGGCCTTGTCGGCCATCGTAATCAACGCTGACAGGATCGTGGTCTTTCCGGCCCCGGTGTCGGCACTGACCGCCGTATGGCCGGCCACCATGCCTTCCATCTCGCGATGAAAGTTAAAATGATAGGCGGTGCCACTTTCGGTCTCGAACGGCATGATCGCCGGACCCCATAAATTACCTTCCATCTTGCCCACAGAAAAGTTATGCAACGACGCGAACCCGGCGAAATTGCGCGATTTGATCTTGCCACGTCGTCCGATGAATTTCTGCGGTTGCCCGGGCAATTGTGACCAGAAGAAAGTTTCCATCCCGAACCATTCGCGCACCGCTTTCACACCCAGGCCGACAAAGGCTTTTTTGAGATGGCCGACGGCGGCATCGAGGTCACTAATCGTCTGTTGTTTGTTGTCTATTGTGCTGCGCGGATGGGCGGGCACGTGTACCAGCATCGTCAAATGATGTAACCCATTGACGGAACGGCCCCGGCTTAAGTCTTGTAAGCCCTGCTTGATATCCTCCTTGTCCTCATCGGCGACACCCTCACGGTCGTTGACCTCAATCCGGCGTTTTTCCAACTTCATATCGGCTTCGGCGTGTATCCGGTCCGTAAAAAAGAAGGATTGGGTAATGATGAATTGGACCGGCAATTTTAAAAAAGCGTCCAGCATGTGCGACGGCGTGCGGGTCGGCCACTCGGCCATGCTGAGGATCGCTGCCGCCCGGTGCTGGACTAACCCCTGCGTTTCCATTGTGTTGCTGACTGCCTTGAAATGCAGGCGCGACATCGCCAACGTCTGGTCCAGTGCCAATGCGGTCACCGGCACGCGTTCCTCTTCCAGATTGATCAGGTAATGAAAAAAGCCGCCGAGTTCGGTAAATGCTTCACCCAGATAATCGAGCAAGTCACTGGCTGCATAGGTAGCGCACTTGCCATACGTCGTCTGAAAGAGCGCCCAGTCCAGCTTGAAGCGCGTCACAGCGCTGTTGGCCTCCACGCTGGTGACCGTCTCAGACGTCAGTATCGGCAAGCGCTGGATCGACAGACGCCGCGCGCCATAAGCGGACAACGACTGCAGCAGCTGCTGCGACGCCTCATAGACATCCTTGGCCTGTTCTTCGTAGGACTCCAGATCTTTCTGGGTGACTTTGTTGCCAGAGAAGACATTGACGACGCGATCAATCAGACCCGGTGCCCCTTGTCGGAAGCGGTTGCGCACAATCGAGATGTAAATCTCGTTGATGTAAAAATGGCGTTTGTCATAGCGTGCCCGCCACGCGGCATTGAATTGACGAGAAAACCACGTTTTGCCTTCGCCACCCGGATAACTATTATGTTGACGCCGTACCAGATGGACATAAATGCCCCGGTCGCTATTGGCAATCGAGCGCAGAATCGTATTGCGCTGGTTTTCAAACTGTTTGATTTGCTGAGCTGAGAGCGATTCGTAATACAGGCCATCGAGTTTGATGACCTGCACCAACCCATCATCTTTGGTAATCACGGTATGGTCGTCGTAGTGCACCGTGTACGGAATCATGTCGCTGAGCGCCATGTCATCGGCGTACTGCCGAGCGCCCTTCGGTAACGGCGTTGTCAGCGCCATATCGAATTGCTGCTTCAAGGTGTCAGCGAGGCGCATAGCTACGGCACCCCCAGTGGCGTTTGTTGACGCAGGCTTTTACGTGGCTATAAGCCCCGACAATGCCGAACAGATAAACATCTTTTAGGCACACCAAGTAGGAGATAAAAAGAAAAACGGGGATCAGACCAAAGAAGAAAACTGAGCGTGTGATCATCGCCCCCATCCCGGGGATAAACACGCTGATGCCAATACTGGTCAGCGTCAGTCCCCCTAACATGGAAGGGCGGGTCATCGCGATCACCAGCGTTTCCCCTTCATCATGAGCGTGCGCGTCAACCATCATGCAATGCTACCGGCGCGGCTCTTCAGATCGCCGACGATCGATGGGGCAAAGAACACCAGACCAATTCCAAGACCCCAGCCCCCAAGCTGCATCAGGTCGATGCGGCCGGTCTTCCAGCGATAACCCTGAATCGCCAGCGTGATAATGCCGATATAGTAACCCCACTCGAAAATCAGCAGGTTGGTAATGCTTTTAAGGAAATCGGTGATGCCACCGAACGGACTGCCGCCCGCTGATTGCGCATGGGCAAATTCAGGTAAGAAAATGAAGCCCATTATCAGCACATTGACGGTAATGCTGAGAATGACATCTAACTTATCCGCTTTTTTTATCAGAATGACTGTTGGAGCAAGTAAAGATTTGTTGCTATGCATAGCGGTCCTTTATTAAAAATAATCACGAACGGGTTGATATCAGCGCGACTCTGAAGTTGTCACTCAGTCGCGTTAATTTCCAGTCCCCGACTTCCACAAAAATATTTCTAGCGGCTTTGCAATGGTTTTGCACGAACTGAATGACGTGGCATAAGTCTCTCCATGCCTTGACAGCTCCTCTTGTGGTTTGCATTAAATACGTTTGTTCATTCCGAATAAATGTCACGTGAATAGTCCAGAATCCTTCCTCGGTTTGTCGTACTGTCACGTCGTAATTGTCACCAACCGACGCAGTCAGTACCTGTAAATCACGTTTTGTTAGTTTCAAATCAGGCATGGATTGACTTTTAGTAGATTGACTAATTACAAAGAAATAATTATTTTTCAATTTTGTTTAAAGAAAAGCTATGCGGCGATGTACATCGCAAAACTGTGAATTGATTGTCTTTTATTTCTCACAGAACACAAATGGGGTAAATTTTTAGGCGTTTTTAAAAATTGGCGTTATGCTGACAGGTTTGCCAAAATTAGACTCTATACAAATGTACAACTTCTCAGACTATGACTTAATCATTGACGCCCGTTGCCAGCGCGAGTACGAGGAGGATCACATCCCCGGCGCTGTGAACATGCCTGTGGTGAATAATGATGAATATGCCGAGGTGGGTACCTTGCATCGCACCGATAAAATGGGCGCGTACCGAATTGGTGTAGCGTATTCGCTGAGAAATATTGCGCGCTATCTCGAAGAGGAGATGCTGCAATACTCACGCAAAAGCCGTATTCTTGTGTATTGCTTTCGTGGCGGAAAACGCAGCAAACTATGGATCGACGCCCTTGAAACGATCGGCTACCGGGTCGATAAGTTGGATGGTGGTTGGAAAGGGTACCGGCGATGGGTCAATGCGCAGCTTGCATCGGTACCGACCGAATACCATTATCACGTGCTCAGCGGGCCTACCGGATGTGGTAAAACACGCTTGTTATATGCATTAGAGGACGCTGGTGCGCAAGTGCTCGATCTGGAAGATATTGCCGTTCATCGCGGGTCTGTTTTAGGCGAAGTACCCGGCCAAAAGCAGCCGTCACAAAAATATTTCGATAGTCTGTTATTGCGGAAATTTAGCGCGTTTGATCCTAAAAAACCGATTTGGGTAGAGGCTGAGAGCAAAAAAATTGGCAACGTTCAGTTGCCAGATGCGCTGCTCGAATCGATGCGTAAAGGTCAAACCATTGTGATCGAAACCGACATGGCCCAGCGTGTTTTGCTGTGGCGTGAAGACTACCGGCATTTTGAAGAAGACCCGTTTTCGATGTTAGAGCGGTTAGTCTTCCTAAAACCGCTGGTGGGGAATAAGGAATTTGCCGCGTGGGAAGCGTTGGCCGAAGAAAAAGCAATGCCGCAGTTATTTGAGCAACTGATGCGTAACCATTATGACCCTACTTACCGGAGATCGATCTTGCGCAATTATCCAGAGATTGATGCTTCCCCGGTCATTCCGCTACACGACTTATCACCAGCTGGTTTGTCAATCGTGGCCAAAACCCTGTGTGGTCAATTCCGCTAAACGGCGGTCCATCACGCTACACCAGAAGGGTGGCAGCATCGCGAGCCAGATCATGGTGAAATACCCGGCAGGGAGTGTCAAGGGTGAGGGTCGCAAGTGGCCGTACCAAAGCAATGGTCGCTTATGGTGCATGTTATGCAAGGGATTGTTGATAAGCAGTCTGTTGGATAACCAGAAATCACCATCCCACGCGACTTCGGATCTGTGGTGACCAGTGCCCCGGACCAGACCATAATGCTGTACGTAACCGATTAACTCCAACAGGAAGGTCACGACAACAGCCTGGCCCACGTACAGTACAAATCCATAAATTCCGCTCAAAAGGGAAAACACAACGACACATAACAATGTCAATACGCAACGCTGCATGACTCTGTTGCGCCAATCTAACCCGCGAAGACGGGTTTCATAACGCCATGCAGTCAGAAAGCCATTTATATATGACGGAACTAAAAACTGCCAAAAGCTAATGCCTTGCGCGGGGGCAGATCCGACATGTGCGATACCTACTTTCGCATGATGGATAGGATGGGTAATAGGATAGGTGGGATAACCCGCGATGCAATAGGTTATGTTGGCAGCAGTAGTAGAGTACCTACTGGAGCGGTGACCTAATTCATGCGCGTGTGCGGCGGCAACCGCGCCGACAACGCCGCACATCAACGCCATACACGTCATCCTAAATGGTGAAACACCTGCGCTGTATTGTATGGAAATAAATAAAAGTAATACCCACAAAATTAAAAAGAAGTGCGGAATATAAAAGGCGACTGTGGATGCGAAAGCAGAATTGTTGACCTTTGCTGGGAATTTAGTACGCCCTATCAAGTGGTCCAGAATAGGAACGCAGCACAAAAACACGAGTAAGTAGATACCTTCGTTGTGTGTGTAGACAGCGCCTATGGCGAATAGTGGCACCAGCAACGCCAGCAAGAAGCTCAACACCTCTAGCCGAGTAACCCGTTAAGGTTCGCTTCGTGTACCGCATCATTGATTTTGTCGACGTTGAATTTTTCTTTGATGAGGCCGAACTGACTATAAATCGCACTCGATTTCAGGTTTAGTTTTGCGGCAATCTCAGCGGTAATCAACCCGTTTTTTGAGAGTTGAAGGAGATAAATCTCCGCTTCGGACAGTTTAAATTTGCGCGCCGACTCTTGGTAGAGATGCCGCATCCACCAATCAAGCAGCTCCATCCCAAGTGCACGAAATGTAATGCGGCTGCGAAGAAGGATTTTTTCGCCGGTTTGCTGGTCAGCATCGAGACCGACATATAACATCCCCATACGCTCATCAACATTCGCACTACTATGCGTGGGGATGACCATGCCACTGCGAAACCCGTAGGAAGCCGCGACCTCTAACATATCAATTTGGCCAGCTGTGACAGCGTGAATTTCCGAGCCGACCACAGGTGCCGTATTTGAGCGCGCATATTCGACAAATGGATCATTCATAAACCATTTGCGATCATTGTAAATTTTGCACCATTCGGGTTGGCAACCAATGAAATAGCGATACGTGTCCCGCTCCGCACTACGATCATCTTGGCGTAGGGTTGAATAAACGAACGATTCTCCACCAGCCTCCCCCACCACAAATTTACTGATGTCAAAAACGTCTTTTTCGGTTTCACAACAAGCTATTTCGCTGATTGCGGAGAATACATTTTTATCCGTGAGATCCATCGGTATCCATGTGGTGAAATGTTCATTCTGCCAAATCGACATCCTTATCTGAACCTGGTTGATGGTAAGAAGTTCCGCAGCTGCCGCAAATCAGGGCATCTGTATCCGTCTTGGTCGGTTGCGTTTTCCAAACAAAAACAGATTCTTCGGTGCATGCCTGGCATTCTTTGTTTTGCAACCAAAAAGGTTTTTTGCAACTCTCGCAATTGCAATTATGCATTTCATTTGCCGGTAAAAATTCCAAATCATCGACGTACTGATGGTTGCAATGAGGGCAGTCAAAATGGAGGTCTGTGGTCATTAAAGGGGTCTTTTAAATGTGTAGCAATAAAAATGACTGCTAGTTTAACGGCATTGTATGCTTTTTGAAAAAGATCAATGAATTCGTAAATTGCGCTGGATTTCAAGCGCGCACTATTTAGCTATAGGGTTGAGATGCATTTTGGTGACGTTATTGTTGTCTTTGAAAGGGCAAAAAAGTCTTGTTACTTCGATTTTGGCTGTTTCTGACAGCCGCATTCCGCATGTGATATCCATATAGCTTTGAGGTGCCATCATCGTGTACTTTACGACCTGCAATGATGTTTACATGCCGTCCCGGGGAAAGCGCTGGATGAATTTATCTTTACGACGGTCGGATAATGGGCGTCACCGGAGTCCGGTAAATTCCTGACGAGCGATTTCACTAACGCCTAAAACTGGACGGACTTATGCTGCATTAAGTTGGTTTAAACACCTTGCAATCATATTAAAGAATGCTTTAATATCATAACAACATATTAAAGAAGACTTTAAAATGCACCGATCCGCTGGCACCTACGTCATCACAACAACATTAGGCGAAGCGATTCGCGCTTTCGTTCCGCACGCTTTGCCGCCGGCTGATCCTCCGCTCTCTCTGGACTCCTATGCTGCACAGAACCGTGCAGCGGAACTGGCACTTGCCCGTTTATCCGGTGTGTCAGGGTTAGTGCCATCGGTCGATTGGTTGTTGTATAGCGCTATTCGGAAGGAAGCACTGCTCACCTCCCAGATCGAGGGTACACAAGCCACTTTGACCGATTTGTTTGATGAAGAGGCTGGTCTCGAGGTCAACAACAGCGACGACATTGAGGAGGTAACCAACTACTTGCGTGCATTTCGTTTCGTACAGGATAATCTTCGCGATACCAACGGGCTGCCAATCAGCGTGCGTTTGATTTGCGATGCACACAGGTTGCTGCTAGATGGAGTGCGAGGAACTGGCAAGCAGCCGGGCGAACTTCGACACTCACAAAACTGGATTGGCGGGAGTAGGCCCGGCAACGCTGTATTCGTTCCTCCACCGGCCGATCAGGTCGCCAACTTGCTGGGTGACGTGGAGCGCTTCATCCACGCCGAACCGGCGGCGCTTCCTCCTATGGTTAAAATTGCATTGGTGCATGCGCAATTTGAAACAATCCATCCTTTTCTTGATGGTAATGGGCGTATTGGCCGCCTACTGATCGCCGCCCTGCTGGAGCAGTGGGGATTGCTGCAAGAGCCGCTGTTATATTTGAGCGGCTATCTGAAACGGCATCAGGCCGAATACTACCAATTATTGTCTGGCATTCGGACAGAGGGTAATTGGGAAGCCTGGGTTGCATTTTTCCTTGACGGCGTAACCGCTGCTGCTGCGGAAGCCGAACGCAGCATCGTTGAGATCGCGAGCTTAGTCGCTGCTGATCGCCGTCGCCTACTCGACTCGCCCAAGTCCGGCTCTGCTGCCTATCGTTTGTTCGAGTTGCTGCCCATGATGCCGCGTTTTACTGTAGAGCGGGCACGACAAAAATTAGCTACTAGCTTTCCAACCGCAAACGCTGCGGTCAAGATGCTCACTGACCTGGGTATCGTCATTGAAATGACCGGGCAACGGAAGAATCGTAGTTTCGGATATCAAGCGTACATTGAATTGCTGGCGAAATAAATACCAGTCACGAACGCTGGACCAGAATACAGTTTATTTGAGCATCTTAGATGAGCTCATGTGAGAAGAGGGCGGTTAAAGCCGGAGGTACTCTGTACGGTTGTGTCGCATTAAGGAAAAAAGCTGAATTGAAGCCGTGGATGGTCTACCCGCTCTTATGCTGGACGGCCTGATCCAACGAGTGCATAAAATGTTGCGCTGCGGTTATTTTCTGGAAGCCCCTGTGCATTAGTTGTCCTTTGCGTATCATGTGCATGATCTCAATACCAGCAAGTATGATTTTAGCAGCCCGAAAAGATTTGAATCCCATCATCGGTTTGGTGATGCGTTTAACGGCGCGATGATCTTGTTCAACGATGTTGTTGAGATACTTTACCTGGCGCACGATGATGGCAATTCCATGGCTGATGTTGATCGTATTAATGGCTGCTTTATTGGCACCGCTCTTGTCCATCACCACTTTTTCAGGAATGCCTTTGTCAAGTATGGCTTTGCGAAAGAAGTGCATAGCGGCTTGCTTATCGCGCTTTGCTGTCAATAGAGAATCAACAGTTTGGCCGTCTTTGTCTACCGCACGATACAGATATTTCCAGTTACCTTTGACCTTTATATAGGTTTCATCCATACGCCAGCTGGCACCCACTCGGCGCTTCAGTTTGCGAAACTTTTTCTCAAATATCGGCAACAGTTTGAGCTCCCACCGATGCACTGTCGAATGATCCACTTCGATGCCGCGCTCACCCATCATCTGTTCCAGATGGCGCAGGCTCAATGGATACGCAATATACCAACGCACGCACATCAACATTATTTCCAACGGATAATGCAATCCTTTCAATGCCTTTGTCATTTCGGGAATCGGCCCGTTACTAGATAGTACAGATAGGTTCATTGCGGATATTTGTCGTCTGTTAAAACACAAATTCTAAACTAGTGACGTTATTGCGACAAAACCGCATTTTGTCCTCCAAAACTCGTTCGTGGAATCGAAATCCTGCCACTAATTTGCTCGATCAGCAACCTTAGCTAGCCCCCCATTTTGTCCGCTCTCTAAGCATAATGGGGTAACGTACGATATCGCACCTGCATGAGTAACAGGCATTCGCAGAAAAAATCGAGGTATTGAATCTTGTTTTAATTTCGGGATGAGTTTTCTTGCATTTTTTTTAAGTCAAACGGGCTCCATAAGCGATAATGGAATAAGAAAATTTATTTATGTTTCTTAAAGCTCTGTATGTATAAAACGAGGACCATAAAAATGGTCCAGGTGGATGTTAATAAAGGTCGGAACGAAAATCAGGCAATGGTTTTCAGCATTCCGCAGCTGCGATGGTAAACAACATATGATCCGGCGACCCAGCAGTGTGATTGGTGCGAGTGTGGCCATTGCTTGCGTGATACTTTCAATCGCTGCATGGATGCTGATTGAGATGCGGCATGATGCACTTGCGCGGGCCGAGGAGTCTGCGTTCAACGTGTCACTCCTGGTGGAGCGTGACACGGCGCGCACTCTTGAAGTCTATGACCTGTCTCTGCAGGCAGTTATCGCGGGGCTAAGCCATCCCGGCGTGATGAACCTGTCGCCTGACCTCCGCCAGATGGTGCTGTTTGACCATTCGGCGACAGCCCAGCACATGGGGGCGTTGCTGGTTCTCGACGAGACCGGCAACGTGGTAATCGATTCGAAGTCTGAGTCGCCCCTCCGCGAGAATCTGGCGCAGAGCGATTATTTCAAGGTGCATCGCGAATCTCCGAGTGTCGGCCTCTATATTAGTCGTCCTTTTGAGCCACCGATGGCCCCTGGTAGCCCCAGCATCGCTCTGAGTCGGCGCCTGTCGCACTCTGACGGCAGCTTTGCCGGTGTGGTGGTGGGGACCATGCACCTGAACTATTTCCGCAACCTGTTCGCCGGTATGAATCTTGGTACCAACGGGTCGATGGCGTTGATGCTCGCGGACGGGACGATGCTGATGCGCCTGCCTTACGACGCGAAGGCGATTGGCCAGAGCCTGATGGGCACCGCCAATTACACGCGCTTTAGTCATTCTCCCAGTGGGGACTTTTTCGGCACGGCCGCGATCGACGCCGTGCAGCGATGGTATGCGTTTCGGCACATCGGCAACTTTCCCCTGGTTCTCGATGTCGCCCTTGCTACCCGGGACATTTACGCTGAGTGGGATCGCCGCGCGTCGATCATCGGGTCACTGGTTGGTGCAGTTGACATTATCATCATTATCCTGGCCGTGTTGTTCGCGCAGCAGCTCAGGCGTCGTTTGGCGATGGAAGCCGAGCTGCGGTCACTCGCCAGAACGGATGGACTGACGGGACTCGGTAACCGGCGGGCCTTTGACGAAATTGCGCAGGCAGAATGGCAACGGGCGCAGCGTAGTGACCTGCCACTGTCGCTGCTACTAATTGATGTCGATCATTTTAAGGGTTTTAACGATCTGTATGGCCACCCGGCGGGGGACGATGCGCTCGCGGCCATCGCTCAATGCATCGCCCAGGCTATCCGGCGCCCGGGCGATACCGCCGCACGCTATGGCGGCGAAGAATTCGTCGTGCTGTTGCCGCACACTGATCAGCCAGGCGCGGTCCAAATTGCTGAACACATTCGCACGGCGGTGCAGGCGCTCAAACGCGATCACATGGTCAGCGCCCATCATGTAATGACAGTCAGTATCGGGATTGCCTGCACGGCAAAGTGGCATTTTGCGACGCTGCGGGCGTTCGTCAATGCGGCAGACGCAGCACTTTATGAAGCCAAGGACGGTGGTCGTAACCGGGTTGCCAGCAGGCCCAAAGCCAGTACACCCCACGTCGTCGCTCCATCAGATAACGTTCAGGCCATGCATTGAAATGCGCCAGAAACACCTTCGGCTCACGTCTCGTCAACGGGAGTGTTAAAAAGGCTGGGGTTTTTGCTCAGCCCCCTGACGTAAAAGTTCAAGGAATCGGCTTATGTGCTCCGGCAATTCGCTCATTTTCTTGTAATAAGCGGCAAGCTTCGCCGGAAGATCGTCATTGATCACGGCACACCGTACTTGTGCCAGCAAATGCGCCCCGCGGGGTGTCCACCTCATCTGTTGACGCTTGCACATTCGGGCATTGATGATTTGGTTGACGGCAGATTCTGCCATCCCTGTTGAAATCGGCTTGTTTGCATCTGTCGCTTTGCATAGGCGACAAGTGAAGTCTTGTGGCCTTCGATGTACATCCAAAGATCTCGCAATCGATAGTCCAGATGACGCAAGCTCTTTTCAAAGGCAGGCGTCTCTGCGACGATGATTCGACACAGCAGAAGCGCCTGTCGGATTTTATCCTCAGCTTTCTCAAAGCTGGCATGCCAAAAGCACCATCGCAGTTTTGTCATCTCTCGATGCAGGAGATTCTTTGTATGCGTTTCTGTCTCGGACCATGCCAGCATACCTTGCGAGATTTGCTCCAGATATCGGATGCGCATAGAGAGATGGAACCAGTCCAGGATGGGCGTTACGGGAAACGGCAGCTGACGATGTATGCTTTGGACGCCATTGCCGCCATCCGTAATCACACACACCTTTGGAGACGTGGTTCCTGCACATGTCTGAAGCAATGCGGCAAATCTGTCTGCAATCGACGGAACTTCGCTACGCACAAGAGCGAAAACGCGAGGCTTCACCCCTGAAGCAGCAAGACGTCCCGTCAGTATCTCGAACGAGGCCGGCCGTACCTTCTCTCGTCCTCGCACGAATCCGCCGTCGACTGCGATTGACCACTCCGTGTCCGGTGATAGTGCTTCGCTGGGTGCCAATTCAATAGCGTCTATCCTTGCCCCTACCCGTAATGTCCTATTCCGTACTGTCACATGATTCAGCTTTTCGGTCCCAGGCAAGAATTCTTTCATCATCACAACCACCTGCCGGTATGGCATCTGCGCGGCCAGTCTTGACTGCAGCAGGAGCAGGAGCAGGAGCAGGTCCGGTGCAGCACGTTCCGGTATGATTTGCGATAACGGGCTAAACAGAACCTCCAAATAGAAGGGCGGTTCGCATGGACACGACATGAGTCTCGGGCTACGAACGCTGACGGTACCGAATACGGTATCAATCTTGAGTCGCCGATAGTCCTTCAATTGCGTCTGTCGTCTGCAATGACTGCACACGCGTCGTATTTCGCAGTACTCGTCCGCTTGCGCCGGAATCACTACTTGCTGCAACCCGGAGAGCAGTTGCTTGCCGTCGGCAAGCGATAATCCAATCGACTCTGGGTCGAGTAACTGGACAGGGCGGTCAAATCGCGCCACTTCGATTGTTGTGGTTTCGCCCCAATCCGTCACCAGCTCAGCCCGAACGACGATCTTCATGCTGCTCTCCCGAGAGTTGCTTACTAACCCCACATTTTTAACAGTCCCTCAATTTATTAACACTTTTACTTCGTTTTTTTATCACTTGAGAGCGGACGAAATCGGGGGCTGAACTCTTGATTTACGCAGCCATCGGGAAATCTTCCCAAAGATTTTTTTTGGGTGAACTTTGAGCGCTTTACGTACAGCGGTTTCTTAAAAATATCGGCAAACTCACCGTTGAGATCTGCTACGCGAATATGCAACAGAGCATTCGCGCCAGCAAGAGTCCAGCGCATTTGTCCCTTTTTCCTGAAGCGATCTCCGATCACAAAGTTAACCGCTGACTCCGCCAGGCTCGTCAAGATCGGAAGACCTGCCCGATAGCGGGCACCATCGTTGATTAACCGGCTCTGATCTGATCCCAGATAGCCGAGCAGGCCTTTCACTTGCTCCTGAAGCTTGTCGGACGTTATTTTAGCAACCTCGCGCAGCCGTTCGATCGCACCTTTTGCGCGACCATGCCACAGCCGCCATTTTGCAGACGCAACTTTCTTCATCAGGGTAGCGGCATCGTCTGGCTGCGAATGGCGCATGCCGCGAATCCGCTGGAGGATGTGCTCGAACCGCATTGCAATACGAAACCAATCGCGGATGCGCTGCACTGGCCGCCAGGGTAAATAAGTCGGGTAGGCAACATCTTCACCCCCATCGCTAGTGATGGCCACTGGTGCATCAATCGGAACGTCGTGCCGATGCAGGAAATGATGAAACCGGTCCAGGGCTGACCACATCTCGTCGTTCACGTATGCCATCGATGCTGATGGACCGTCCGGATGACGAAGTCGCGCGGCAATGATCGCAAACGAGCGCCTGCCATGACACTTTGCCGGGACCGAGCGAATGTAGCCAGCATCCACTTGCAACGCATAGCGCGGCTGCTCAAGCGGTCGATCCGGTAATCGAAGCGGCATACTATTGAAAAAATTCTCGGCATCGTATCGCGCCGTCTTATCAATCTGGTGGCCCACTTTACGAACCTGATCCTTGATCAAAGAACTGCGCGGAACCGCGTCAATGGGAAGTACGTCTGCCAGTAATGCCGAGGCACGCTGGTACGATACTGTGGCGACCCAGCGGGTCTGCAAATAAACAAGTTCCGGATGAGACCTCTCTGTCAAACTCTCCGCTAGCGGATTAAACGATGCGCCTTCGTGCCCAGAATGGCCGCAGATACAGGTTGAATAGTAGCGAGGACTATTAAGGTGAAGTTTGCCAAATGCAGTTCTGTAGACAATCGATGCAGACCCTTTTTTCGGCAGCGGCTCCCCGCATCGGCCGCACAGGCAATTCGCTGCAATCACTTCTTCCGCCTGTGCGATTGCAATAATTTGCTGAAGTCTTCCTATGAGCGATTTAACTTCAGCAAGCTGCAGACCGATCCCTAGTTTGACTGTCTTATTGGCATCTCTTTGAATCGTTGCAACGCAGGTACGATTTGGTTTGCCACCGATTCTGACTTCGATATCGACGCGCATTTTGTCCTCCAAAATTCGTTCGTGGAATCGAAATCCTGCCACTAATTTGCTCGATCAGCAACCTTAGCTAGCCCCCGATTTCGTCCGCTCTCTATCAACTTTACTTCGGTTGACGTCCAGGCGGCGCACCAACGTGCCGAGGCCATGAACCAGGAACTGGACATCGCTCGTAAAAGCATCCGGCGCCTGGAAGAATTATTGTTGGACACGCGCACTACCGCCGCGGCGATCGCGGAACGGCATGCCGGGCAACTGCAGCTGCGCGATGAGCGGATCGGCACGGTCGAAGAAGCGCTGGCGGCTGCGCGGCTGCGGAACTGGAAGCCAGTCAGGCGGCGACGGCACCTGAAACCCCTACGGCACCACGCCGTCTCGGCCCCGGAAAATCGCGCGCCCTCGTCAAACGCCGCTAGCGACGTCCCATTGAGTGCCGATGTAACCGGATTGTTATGCAAAGCGACAGAAAAAAAACAAGCCGATTTCAACGGCGATGGCAGAATCTGCGGTCAATCAAATCATCAATGCTCGAATGTCCAAGCGCCAACAGATGAGGTGGATAACCCGCGGTTCGCATTTGCTGGAACAAGTACGGTGTGCTGTGATCAATGACGATCTTCCGGCGAAGCTTGCCACTTATTAAAAAATATGAGCGAACTGCCTGAACACATAAGCCGATTCCTTGAACTTTTACTTCATGGTGCTGAGCAAGAACCACAGCCTTTTTAACAGTCCCAAACTAATGTCACAGGTCGCCGCCAGAAAATTTGAATAAACGAACGAATCGGGCGCATACCAGTTGCTCAGATGCATGTTGATCAAAGGACCACCACCGTCGGCCAAGCTGTGGGTTAGCCGAATTACAAACGCATTCATTCCAAGTAAATATCGACCATTTGTTGTCGTACAGTTACTCTTATTCTATTATCATAAGTCTACATTAGGAGAAACAACATACTTTTGATGTGCTAAAGGGAGCTATGATACAAGTTGAAATAGATGTAACTAAGATCCAAAAAAATCATACGAATGCAGGCGGCATTTCTACCGATCAAATTGAATCAAGCAATTCATTAAAAATAGGCGATCTACTTGATAGTCGTTTTCGAATTGCTGCTACCCCTGATCAAGGCGGAATGTCTGCTGTATATCGTGCTGACGATTTAGATTATGGAAATCAGTGCGCAATAAAAATCGCCCTTGAGGGGAGCGATATTAATCGAGCCGCGCTTTCTTTCAAACGCGAGGAGAAAGCACTCCGTGATTTATCGCATTCAAACATCGGGAAATATATCGGCAGTGGCCAGTCAACGAGTGGGAATTTTCTCGCATTAGAATGGCTTAGCGGCGGTTCTCTTGCAGAGAAAATACTCCGTGACGGGCCGATGCCATGGATGACCTTTTATGAGGAAGTAGGCAGGCCCATTCTTGAAGCCCTCGCTTACGCACATCAACGAGACTGGGCACACCGCGACTTGAAACCACAAAATATCCTTTTTGATTCCGAAGGTACGCCAAAAATTATTGATTTTGGAATTGCAAGGGATACTACGAAACCACAACTCAACAATACGTTCTATAAATCTGGCTCGCCACCATACACACCGCCAGAACCTGATGACAACTATCAGTCGACGCGACGCGACGTCTATTCTTGGGCAGCAATTGCGGTGTCATGCCTCACAGGCAAACTTTTCTACGATTATCAGGAATTGATTGGTGCCGCAGAAAAGCTTGGTGCAAAAGCCGTACCGAAACTTGCTCTCCAAAAATCTTTGAGCCTAAGCGTATCAAGCAGGCATGAAGGCGCAAATATCTTGCTTGCTGATACAGATATATTTCATGCGTCAGTGATTTCCGCTTCGCAATCTACGCTTGTAATTTATTTCATGACTCCGTCAGAAAAAGTAGTTCAAGAATTAAATGCTAGCTTTCCGACAATACCAAAAGAGCATGCAGGGAAATTTATTGAAAAGGATTTAAATTCTGTTTGGTCGGGTGCCCATGACAGAGACGCTAACACTATTGTAATTACTGGCGCAACCATTCGCGCCGTATGCAATATTGAAGAGACAGCATTGAAAATCTTGTCAATAAAATTTCTAAGTCCAGACCGAGCAATGGAGCTGAGAGGTATGGAAAGCTCAGTAGCCTCGGTGACGTTTTGCTGCGGGTATTCAAGAGATATCAAAGAAGGACGAGCATCTGTCCGCGCATTAGTGCAGCGACTGGAAATTATGGATGACATTTCCGCACGTGAGACTGAGGAGAGGACACGTAATTATTGGTTTGATTGTTGGTCAGACTTCCTACGCGAAAAAGAAAGAGTTTATAAATCCAAACAATCGGGATTTCACGCAACAAGGATAGTCCAAGATGGCGAGCTCTACATTGCTACGGTTGAAGGGGAAGTCGACAAAGAGCAGCTGGGTGAGTCTCTAGTAGTGCAAACTTACAGTGCGAAGCCACTCATTTTCACGGTGCTAGACGTACAGGCAGATCAGGTGATTCTTTCACTGAAATCAGGCGGAAGGTCAGACATACCGCATGGTTCGGTGACACTCGAGACTAACTTTGAAGCCGAGAGGAAGTCAATCCAAAAGCAACGAGCGGCTTTAGATGATATTAGGTCAGGAAGAGCGGTGAGCCCTACCATTGGGGCAGTTCTGTCAACGCCTGAAACGGCGACACCCGCGTTACTTTCGGGAATATCATTTCCCGACCATCTCAGCGAGGATAAGCGACAGGTACTCGATAAAGCCATGGGAGTAGAAAGCATTTTAGCTGTTAATGGGCCTCCTGGTACCGGGAAGACAACCCTCATCGCGGAACTTATCCATAGCTATCTAAAGCGGTTTCCAGGACGCCGGATATTGCTCTCGTCACAGACGCACGTTGCACTCGATCACATCATTTTGAAATTGGCAGAGAAAGGTTTGGCTGAAAGCGTAGTACGCATAATTTCATTCGGTGCTGAAAATGTACATAAGGTTCACAAGTCGGTGGAATCACTAACGCTCGAACACAAGGTTCGCGAATGGTGCATTAAGGCAGAGCAGCGTTCGGAGGAATTTATAGGAACATACGCACAAAGCCTAGGGCTTGACGCATATGAGCTAAAGGCGGAGCTCCTTGGTCGCAGCTATCTTGATACCTTTAATATCCTGGCTAACCTTCGAAAGGATAGGGAGGTGCTTGAAAAGCGCGCCGAGAGTATTGATGACGAAAGGACGAAGGAGATAGAAAATGGGCAAGCCCCCGACGCGGATCTTCTACTCCTAAAAACACAAAATGTTGTAATAGATAGCGACGAATTGAAAAGATCAATCGAGTCGGCTGAGGCACGTCTTAATCGAGTAAAGGTTGCCTTGAATAAGCTAGGAGAGCTGGGCGATCTATTTAGCGGAGCGTCCGGCGACGAGTTGAACCAACTATTGGACGGCTTAGTTAAAAACAGTAAACAACGAGAAGCAATTTTGCCGATTATTAAATTGCACATCGATTGGATAAATCGACTTGGCTCGGAGCGCTCGTTTCACAGTGCCGTACTGAAAGAAGCGAAAATCATCGCAGGCACATGCATAGGACTTGGAAGTACACCAGCATTTCATCAAGATAAATTCGATCTATGCATTATCGATGAAGCATCGAAAGCAACGGCAACTGAGGCTCTTGTTCCGATATCTAGAAGTCGTCGATGTATCTTGGTTGGGGACCCGGAGCAATTGCCTCCGTATTTTGAAAGAGGTAAAGACGAATCTGAAATCACATTTAGCGATGATGCCAAGAAGAGCTTGCTGTCGATACTTCTGGAAAGGCTTCCTCCCGAAAATGTCGAGGAGTTAATAGAGCAGCGCCGAATGTGCGAATCTATCGGTAATCTGGTCAGTGCATTATTTTACAAAGATAAGTTGGTAAATGTACGGATTGACAGTGAAAGGAAGAGGGACATCTCAAACTTGTATCCAAAGGCCGTGTGTTGGCTGTCTACCTCAAGAAAAAAATTAGCAGAACAGTCCACGGCAGAAAAATCATTTAAGAATGAGGGTGAAGCGAGATTAATTTTAGAGGAGTTGAAAAAAATATCGCGCAAAACAAGAAACAAGTCCAAGCCTGTTCACGTTGCAGTCATCTCTGCATACGCAGCACAAGTATCACTATTAAAATATCTTATCGATCAACATATCGGAGTTCATGCTGGTTTTTCTATCGAGATAAACACCGTAGACGCATTTCAGGGGCGAGAGGCAGACATTTGCATATACAGCGTCACTAGATCGAACGAGAGAAAACAAATCGGCTTTCAACGTGAGAGAAAACGATTAAATGTCGCACTATCTCGGGCGCGCGATGCATTAATTTTGGTTGGAGATGCCAGCTTCTGTAGTGAACTGAAAAGCGGCAGCCCATTCCTTGAAGTTCTAAATTATATTCATGCTAACCCCGATTTTTGTGAAGTGATCGACGTATGAATCTACATTTTGAAGTGGCACAGCGATTGGATAGCTATGACAATCAATCACTTGTCGATTATTTTCCAATTCACCTTCCTTGTCAGATCCTGGTCGTAGACATCGTAGGAATCGAACATAGAAAGACGCCTGCGGTTACTGAATTCATTCTTTTGTCAATTTGTGCAGGGCTGACAACACTTGAAAAAATCTCGGGGCTCTTGGGACTCTCTCCAGAGCATTGCAGTGATTTAATGAATGAGCTCATCTCAAGTGAATACATCGGCACTGATTCATTCGGTGGCTATGCGCTTTGGCGCAGGGGGAGCGAATTACTTCAGATGGGTGAAGAATCCGCCCCCATTGATCGGCGAATGCACATGGTTTGGGACCCAATATGTAAAAAATTCTTAGGGCGGGTCCCGATGTACACTAAAAAAATGGCTGCACGCAATGGAATCATAGTCCCCCTAGCAGGAGTGTTTAATCCACCTGATTTGAACGAAGTTGGAGCGGCGGCGTTAAAGGAGGCTCAGCTTAATGCTTCAGGTGGGCGCAACGGTCGCCCTTCTAACTATGATGTATTGAGAGTAACGACTGTACATAAGTCGATGGGTCGTTATCGCGAGGCACTCGCAATGGTTTATCGAACAGAACGAGGCGAGTTTTCGTTACGAATCGTAACAAATGACAACATCGACGATGAATTAACAACTGCATGTGCACAGGCCTCGATTGCAAAATTGGTGGGTGTCGATAAGTCATTTTCGTCGCGGCAGGGCGCCTTGGCAGTCCGAAAGCGACTGGCTGAGTTACCTAGGGCTACTAAGATGAGCGCAAATCTGGAAGGGCTCGTAAGGCGTCGTAGTATATTCAGATTTAAGATCGCTACGCTCGACGCCAGGCTGGTTGAAAACGATATCACGGATCTAAAATTAAAGCGTGAAATAGCAAGGACCGAGTTAGTCGCGATAGATTTCCAATTAGAAGCGGTCGCAATCTTGCCGGTTCGCTGTCACGAAATTCGCACATACATCTTAGCTGCGTTGAGAAATGCTCATCACCATGTTCTAATTACGACCACCATGCCAACCGCAGATAAATTTGACAATGAAATTTTCGGCGCACTTCAGGAGTGTATTGCTCGGAAGGTGAAGGTGAGCATCTACATTTCGGACCGTCAAAGTGAAGACGGGAATATTCTTGCACGCATCGATAAATTGAGTAAAACATCATTCCTGAATGTTCGATTTTTGACGGCAGAAGCCAGGCCTGTTTTTGAAGTTGAATACGACTTAGTAAGTCTATGTTTTTCAAACGAGCCGGGTTTTGGCAACAGACGTGCGCCCATAATGCCTAGAGAATTTACTGGCTACTTTGTATCCGATTCGAATCTGGTGAAAGCCTATTCCGAGTCTTATTTAGATTTCAAGGATGTAGATTTTATTAAGCATGTACGCGTAGTTAGCAAAGACACAGCGTAGCTTGGATTTTGAGCTGAAACGTCAGCGGCAGATTACCTAAAGTGTATTAGTTCAGACTTGATCTGACAGTAAAGCCTTGCCAAAGGGTGGGGTTACCCGGTTTGATAGAGGTGCGAATCTTTATTAAACCAGCGCGTAAGCGCCAAGGAGTAACCCCATGCGTAGTTTTCCTCAGAATGTCATCAAACACAAGGTCGGGCTGCTTAATTTAGCTGCTGAGCTCGGCAATGTTTCCCGTGCCTGCAAGGTAATGGGATTTTCCCGAGACACCTTTTACCGTTATCAATCGGCAATGGAAGCCGGGGTTATGTCGCATTAACTGTCGAGTCGAATATTCGTCTATGCTGATTATCTTTCCAGCGACGATGTGAAATGAGATGCTCGATACCAAAGGGATGCGATTTCCGATCGATGTGATTCTGGTGTGCATCCGCTGGTATGGAGTCCAGTCAAAACTGGAGGCAGGACTAGGCAAAGCGTTCGAAACGAACACTACTTTTCTCCTCCGATGTAAATCGTCGCGGTTCAGGCATTTCGCGCATTTTGAGCTCGCCATTTAGCACCGCGATCCGAACCTGAACAAGCAGGTGTGCACCCTTATTCGTCCAGCGCATCTGCCGCTTCTTTGCGCTCCGCAAGCTCACCACTTCGTTGACCGCCGATTCGGCAATACTACTGCTGATCGGCATGACGCGCCGATACCGCCATCCATAATTGACAAGGTATTGGCCATTGGATTCCAGGTACCAATACGTTCCACGAAGATTCCACCACAGCGTCGAGTACGCCGGATGTTCGGGCGTCACCTCGAGCATGTCGTGGATGCTCTTGATTCTCTGGACGGCTTCGGAACCTTTGCCATGCCACGTCAGCCATTTGGCCGACGCAATTTCGTCTTGTACGGAGCGTCCGTTCGGCGCCAACAAATGGGGAAATTTCCACGACGCATGTTCGATAGCACGAAATTTCATGGCGATGTGAAACCAATCCAAAATCCGATTCAACGGCCTCCTGGATCCATCGACGGCTTTCTCAAATTCTCCTGCGCCATCAGAAATAATCGTGATTTTCTGATCATTGGCGACGCCCTGTTCCGAGAGAAAATGATCCAGTCGGCTCGCTGCCGACGTGACCTCCCTGTTGACGTATCCATACACTTTGCAACTGCCATCGTCGCGCACCGCACGGCCGGCGATGATGTTCACGTGTCGTCCGGTAGGCGGCGGACGCTTAGAAGGGAAATACTGCGCAAGCGTGGCCTCATCCTTTTCTTTGCGAGAAGGCCGGTGGCGTAGCCATGCGGAATCCACCGCAAGAGCGACAATCTTGACGTGGGGATCGGCCAGCGGATAGTCTCGTTCACCGTGGATCGCGCTTTCGGCGTGATCATCGAGTTCCTGGCCGACCGCCCAGACGCGATTACGCAATTCGGATGTGGAGATGGTTTGATCGAGCGGCAAAATCTCTTTCATCAACGTCGTCGCCACCGCATAGGGAAGATGCGCTGCCCACTTGACTTGCAAGTATTCAAGCTCAGAACTGACGCGCAGCGGCATCGCTAATGCGAGCGGGCTGAACGATTTTGCGCTTTCTTCTTGAACGCACCTGCAGACGCGCAACTGCGGGCTGTCGATCGTTACTTTGCCAAAAACCGTTCGGTATCGGATCGCATGGGTCGCTTTGATCGATAAGGCCCTGCCACACTGCGGACAATTCAGGGATGCCGAAACAACGAAGCGAGTTTGTGCGGATACCAATGCACGCTGCGCCTCATGCACCAGACTTCTGCCTTCAGCCAGGTTTAGGCCCAGTTGTTTCAGATCGCCGTCGAGCCGTTCAACTTCAGCCAATCGTATTGCCTCGCCGCCGCCGTCAATTCGCGCCTCAATGATCATCCGCATGACAACCTCCGCAATGGATCGTGAGGGAACAAATATATCGCGAATCCGCCTTATCGGCTGCCTCCGGTTTTAACTGGACTCCATATCACCGAAGCAAAAATGCAAACAAAAGAAGGGCTAATCCTGCAAATTCAATGACTTATGGATTTTGGGTTGTTGGTAGTTTTTATATGGACGCCTCTCAATTGCCAAGGAATTTCTGTGTTTTAGTGGACAGGTAGGATGCAGTTTTATATCCGGCCTTATTGCAGCGGACAAGTCCCTGCCGGCCCCGATGGAATCCGCTGACCCATTCTTTATTTACTTCACGAGCTGTCAGCTCTTAAAACTGTCCAGGTTTGATGGGTCCCGGTCTGACCTGTTTTGCCATCACACTTCGTTACCTTGCGCAACCTTTCCTACCCAACCCTTCGTTAAAAACCGGTTTATCGATGTCAGTCCGTCATGCCGGCCTGACGCTTACATACGTCTTGTCGTACTGCCGATCATTCGCCAACAACGCCCAAATCATTCGCGCCATCTTGTTGGCCAGCGCCACTGTTACCACGTTGGCTGGTCGGCGCTTAGCCATGTCTTCCAGCCATCGGCCCGGCTCCTGCGCATGCGCCAGCACCGACCTGGCACCGTGTACCAGCAAGCTCCTGAGATACTTGTCTCCTCGCTTGCTGATGCCGAGTAACTTCACCTTGCCTCCGGTACCGATCTGCCTGGGCACCAGACCCAGCCATGCCGCGAACTCGCGCCCCGACTTGAATGCCCTGGCATCGCCCATCGCGGCTACCGCTGCCGTGGCAGTGATCAATCCGACGCCCGGTATTGTCGCAATCGTCATGCATGCCTTGTTCTGCGTCATCCAAGCCTGCAACCGGTTTTCGATCTCGCCAATTTGTACATCCAGCTTACTCAGCATCTCCCACTGTTCGCGCAGCGTGTCGATCAGCACCCGTGGCAAATTCTCACTCAACCGCGCCAGAACATCCATCATGGCTTTGTCGAGCGATGCCCGGCCAACCGCCATCACTTCACCATATTCTGTCAGCAAGCCCCGCAACCCGTTGCTTTGCATCGTGCGGAATTTGACCAATTGCTGCCGCATCAGATGCAATGCCAATACTGCCTGCTGCTCTTCCGTCTTGACCGCAACCGGTCTTACCGCTGCTTGCTGCGTTGCCACCCAGATTGCCCTTGCGTCGGCCACATCGTTCTTGTTGCCGCTGACAAACGCCTTGACCGCTTTACCCTGCATCACTTTGACCTGGTGACCCATCCCGATCAACCGCCTTGCCCAGTGCTGTGCGCCGCCGCACGCCTCCATTCCGATCAGACAGGGCGCGCGGTTCGCAAAATACTCCAGGAATTTATCCCGTTTGATCTGCTTGCTGGTAATTTCGCCGGTCGCCGGATCAACGGAATGCACCTGAAAAACACGCTTTGCAAGATCGACTCCAAATACGGTATTCATGGTGGGTTCTCCTTCCTCAAGGGGTGAGCTTCGAAACTCCACTTTGGCACATCTGATGCCGTCGGTCGAGAGAACCCTTTAGTCTTTCCGGTTCACCCCGCCAATTCCATCACCGGCCCTTGCGGGGAGAGGCGTCCATTCCATTTACTTCGATTGACGGAAGCGGAGTACGCAGCACGTATTACCGAACTCGACGGGGTGCGTAAGCACGCCCTGCTGCAAATTGATGAAGCACGGATTGAGTCGCGCCATTGGAAAGCCGAATTCGACCGGGTCGACGTCGAGAACAAATCCAGCGTCGTCACGTATCGTCAGCGGGCCTCTGCGCTTGATGCTGAACTTGCCGGCGTCCGTGGAAGACTTGGTGCGGTTGAGGAAGCTTTGGAAGCCTCGCGGCTGCGTTACGCTCAGCTGGAAGTCGCTGCAATGAACGAACGGCCACAAGTTGATGAACCCATTTCGCCGCAGCGTCATATACGCTCTAGGCTGATTAAACGACGATAAGAGAATCGGAAAGTTTTAAGGTGTAAGTCGTCATCTTAGCTCTTTAAATTTATTTAATGTCAACCCTCAAAAGACCTCGTGCGTTGAGGTAAGATTGTCAAATAAAGCATTTTTATTTGATAAGTTAATTCATGTTTGCAGAGCATATGGGTAAACAATCTTTGCTCTATTAAGTCTTGTGAGTATCCATTTATTTAGTAAACTTAGAGCAGTCAATTTTAACCATGGAAGACCTTAGTATGGCTATGAAAATGAAATTCCTATTGGTTGCGTTATGTGCAGTTTCAGTTCTAGCGGCATGTGGGAAAAAAGTTGATGGAGCCAGCCAGTCAACTTCAAATTCGACACCTACCCATGACCCCCTTTGGTGGTAATGCAGGTCACCCATGACCTCCTAAAGAGATAGAGAGGTTTAGTTTTAAAGAGAGCGAAGCCGCAATCTCGTTGATATCTTCAGGGACTGTAATATGGCAGACATCAAATCACAGCCCAACCACAAAAGTGTGCATTACTGATCATTTAGCTCGATTCGTTCCTATTTAATTTTTTTTGAGTAGTTTTCATGGATTTTTGGTGTAGCAGCAAATGGGTTTATGTCGTCGAACGAGAAAAAAATGGACCCTACTTCAGCCGCCCGCGACGATATTTTTTTCCGTAGGAGCTTATGCATTTCTTCGTCATGACGAAGAAATGGTTTGAGGTAGAGGCTAATGCCGTAGGAGCTTATGCATTTCTTCGTCATGACGAAGAAATGGTTTGAGGTAGAGGCTAATGCCGTAGGAGCTTATGCATTTCTTCGTCATGACGAAGAAATGGTTTGAGGTAGAGGCTAATGCGGGAGTTGATGGTGACGTTTGCGAGCGCTGCTACATTGGCGTCCTTGGCCCCTCCGGCCTTTTCTGACTTTTCTGACTCAGCTGCCCCTTTGCTCTCAGTTCCGATAGTGATAGCACGGGTCGTTACCGGCCCCGTGTCCACATGGACCGCCTGCTCTATAGGTGGTTGTTTTCCAACCGTAATCACTAGCGTGTAATTCCCTGGCGGCAAATCTTTAAATGAGAATTCGCCGTCGCTGGCACTAGAAGTGCTGTCACCGGTCTCGCGAATTTCCAGCCGTGCATTTGCTACCGGGCGCATGTCCGCATTAGATTGAAGATGACCCTGTAAACCACCTGAAGTCGCGGCAATAGCAACATGTGCGATGACGTTGGTGGTGAGCCCCAACAAGATGCATACTCGTTGTGCTCGTTTTTTACGTAGCATTATAGATTCCTTAACGAATTCGATATCACTATTACAGCAACCCGCGGAGGTGCGGGATTGCAAAGAGTGCTCAATATCTACTCGTTTTGTTACCGGAGAATTACAATGCGATGCATTCCGTTGCAATCAAACACGATCATCGCTGGCTAAGTATTGGATAAGTATTCAGTACTAGAATCATGCACCCCAGGTTATTTATGTTAATAAAAAGAAAAGTATTTGCGGGATCCTGGGCCTCAGAAAAATCGTCCATACGCACCAACTATATTTTGTAAAAGTGCTTGATGGACAGCTTGTGTATTAATCGAAGCTGGTTCATTAGGTTTGTCTTCCTTGCGCTCGATTTTATGCCACTATTTTTCCCCTTCTCTTGCCCCCTTACCCATAATTCCGAACGCCGGATTGCGTTTTGTCCGCTGATCGCACCTTGCGAAGTGCCGCTATAGTCCGCTTGCCGCCATTGTCAATTTGCGACTGTAAGAAGAAATTTAATGAATTACTAAAGCAGAATTTCAACTTTCAGTCGGTAAGATCCCATTGAAAGTGACTATCAGCCTATATTATTAATTCAATGGAAACTATCGCCATTCCTATGGCTATACTGACGCGCCATCGTTTGCAACGGTATAGCCGTCCGCCTTTGCAGCAGAGCAAATGGTACTGAAGTACCGCGCGTTACTGTTACTACTTTCACCACATCACTGCTATCAAAACACTGTCACCGCTCTCACACGCAGTTCCGCATAAACAAAGCACATCACGGTACAAAGAGGAAAAATGTTCAATTTCAAAAAAAACCTTAGAGGGTCACGCGCTGTGTTCCAGGCAAGCGCTTCCAAAAGTCATCCGCGCGCGTGGTTTGTGCGTAGTTTGTTGGGGTGCACATGCGCAGTGAGTGCAGGTTTTTCATTACCTGTCCAGGCTGCACCAGAAGAAGTTCAAGTCTACATGGACGATTTAAGTGGTCCCGGTCATTTCGGTCTCGATGTGCATAACAACTATGTGATTTCTGGGGCTGATACCCCAGCCTATAAAGGTGAGTTGCCTCCTCGCCATGTGTACCGTCTGACGCCTGAATTTTATTACGGCCTTACCAAGACAATTGAATTGGGCCTGTACGTTCTGACCACGCGTGATGCGCAGGGTGGCACGCACAACGAAGGTGGAAAGGTACGCATTAAGTACATCGCGCCTCACGATGCAACAACGGGGTTTTTTTGGGGCGTTAATCTGGAAGCAGGGAAAACTAATTTACGTGTATCGGAAATGGCTTGGAATGCTCAGTTAAAAGGTATTTTGGGTTATCGGACAGGTCCGTGGACATTGGCCATCAATCCAAATCTGGATTGGAGCCCATCAAAAGGTGGTGGCCCGGTGGTAGGGTCGCTTGATGGAAAAGTAGCGTATAGCTTGGCAGAAAAGACGCAGATTGGCTTCGAAATATACAACGAACTAGGTCCTGTGAGTAATCCTCAGGCACTCAACAAAAACAGCAAAACATTGTATGCGGTGGTGGATCAGGAGGCGGGCGGATTTGATATTAACGCGGGGATAGGTCGAGGTCTCACCAACGATGCGGACCGCTGGGTACTGAAATTTATTGTCGGTACGCACTTCTGATTGATGCAGTTGTAACGGTTTACTTCAAGGCTGCATTACCGAATCGGTCTGTCGCATTTGATGTTGATGTAAAACGACTGTCTACCTCCCGTTACGCTAAATTTTGGGTGAGTTCGCGGCAATAAGACCGCAATTGGTGCGGAACTATTTTTTCATAACTTTATCTACCAAATCTTGAGAAATATTTTTTATTACTGCAAATATTAGCAATGTTTTAGAGAATCATTTTTTCAAAAATTCTCAGTAAATGCGCCGAATTTTGAATGTTTATCGTGTTATTTAACCTGTTGTCTGTAGCAAGATAAACGTATTAGTTGCGTAAGCTCAAGAGACATTTTTTGCGAGCAGCGTCTTTTTTGTGTCTGGAGTAACCGCAACCCCGATGTGACCACCATACAGAAGGAGTCGTTATGAAAGCAGTCATCTATAAAGGTCCACGCGATGTCGAGGTGAAAGAAGTTCCTGATGCCACGATTGAGAAAGCTACCGATGTGCTGGTGAAAATTACCACCACCAATATTTGCGGATCGGATCTTCATATGTATGAAGGGAGGACCAATTTCGAACCGGGAAATATTTTCGGGCATGAAAACCTGGGTGTGGTGATTGAAATCGGTAGTGCCGTAGAGCGCATCAAAGTGGGCGATCACGTCTGCATGCCCTTTAACATTGGATGTGGTTTTTGCGAAAACTGTGAACGTGGATTGACCGGATATTGCTTGATCGCAAATCCTGGTTCTGCCGGGGCAGCGTATGGCTTCGCAGGGATGGGGCCGTATAAAGGAGGGCAGGCAGAACTGTTGCGCGTTCCTTATGCGGATTTCAATTGTCTTGTTTTGCCGCCCGATGCCGAAGAAAAAGAAAATGATTACGTCATGCTGTCAGATATATTTCCCACCGGCTATCACGCCACGGAACTCGCCGGCGTGCAGGTGGGCGATTCAGTGGTTGTGTATGGCGCCGGACCTGTCGGTCTGATGGCGGCCTACTCATCAATCATTAAAGGCGCAAGCAAGGTGATGGTTGTTGATATCCATAAGGACCGACTAGATCTTGCTGAAAAAATTGGGGCGATTCCAATCGATGATAGTGACGGGTCCGGTATAGAGCAGGTATTGGCGTTGACGGACGGGATGGGTGCTGATCGCGGCTGTGAATGTGTTGGTTATCAATGTTGCGACCATAAACGGCATGAGGTGCCGAATCTGACGATGAATAGTCTGGTGCAGACCGTGCGCGCTACAGGTGGCATTGGCGTAGTTGGCGTTTTTATTCCGGAAGACCCGGGCGCAGCAGATAAGCTCGCCAGGGAAGGAAAAATTGCTTTCGATATGGGGCAGTTCTGGTTTAAGGGCCAACGTATAGCGACCGGGCAGGCCAACGTAAAAGCCTATAACCGCAAGTTAAGTAAATTAATCGCGGTCGGTAAAGCGACGCCATCATTTCTCATTTCACATGAACTGCCGCTAGAGGAAGCCCCTAAAGCCTATAAACATTTCGATGCACGCAAGGACGGTTGGACCAAGGTTGTTTTGAAACCGGGGATGTAAAACCGGAGACTACGTTCTTGCCAAACGATCCTTACAAGGATGCTCATGGCTCTACTTTAGTTATTCAGTCATGAGCAGGTCACAATGTGTTGGCAAGAGGGAAACGTTTACATCTGGGCTTGTGTTGTGCGTCCATCCATCACAAATTGCTCTGCAATTTCGATATGATGTGTGTAATTAGCCATCGATCGGACAGCCCAATGACCAAGAAAAATTCCCCGTATTCATCCGTTATCATTGACGCCATCCAGCGCAACAATGCAGGCCGTGAGCCCGAGCGGCTGGCGATGAAGTACGCCAAGATGTCCCAGAACCCGTTCATCTTCCTGCGCGGTACCTGTCATCTGTTCTACGATGCATTGCCGGATACTCCGCTATTTCGGGATGCGCCTCTGGCATGGTGTTGCGGGGATTTGCATTTTGAGAACTTCGGCAGCTACAAGGGCGACAACCGGCTGGTTTATTTCGACATCAATGACTACGACGAGGCCGCTTTGGCTCCCGCTACTTGGGATATGGTGCGGTTATTGACCAGCGTCCAGTGCGGCGCTGATGCGCTGCGTGCGACACGCGCGGAAGCGTTAGCGGTTAGCCAGAGCTGTCTGGATGCTTACCGCAGTGCCCTCATTACCGGCAAGCCGCTCTGGGTCGAACGAGAAACCTCCAGTGGGCTGGTAAATACGCTGTTAACGGCCTTACAGGGTCGGGAGCGTGCTGCGTTCTTGAACAAGCGGACAATTTCCAAGGGCCAGCGACGTAGCTTGAAAATAGATTGCGTAAAGGCGCTGCCTGCCTCTGATTCTCAGAAAAAGACGGTCATCAAGTTTATGGATCGTTATGCATCCAGCCAGCAGAACCCGAATTTTTTTCAGGTACTCGATGTGGCACGCCGTATCGCAGGTACCGGTAGCCTTGGGGTGGAACGTTTTGTCGTGCTGGTCAATGGAAAGGGCTCTCCGGACGGCAACTATCTGCTCGACATTAAAGAGGCCAAACCGTCCGCGCTGGTACCTCATCTCAACCGCCTAGGGATCAAACAGCCGGTTTGGGCGGATGAAGCGAGCCGTGTAGTGGCGATTCAAAAACGGATGCAAGCGGTTGATCACGCATTTTTACAGCCGGTAAAACTGGCTGGATTGTCGTGCATCCTTAAAGGCTTACAACCCTCAGAAGATCGGGTGGCGATCGGCGACTGGGGCAAAAAGCTCGACCGCCTGAAGGAGGTCGTATCCACGATGGGCCGCAATCTGGCATGGGATCAACTTCGCGCATCCGGACGATCAGGCGCAGCTAATGCAGATGCGCTGATCGCCTTCGCACAAGGGGATGACTGGATGCAAGAGATGCTGGATGCGTCGCTAGAAATGACGCATACAACGCAGCAGCAATGGCAAACTTTTGTAGCGTGGCGAAGCAGTAATCCAACACCTGCTGATTGAAGTTTCAGGAGCAAAGCCACGCCAGTGATTGAGAGCCTTAACCTTTCATGCCGGTCGTACTTCAAAGAAGCCCGGTGTGATCCTTTTGGATTTCCCGCGTTTTTTGAAAATCATCAGTGCACGCGCACAATCCGATAAGCTGCGCGTGGTAGTCCTGCCGGATGTCCATCGCGTTCGCGTGCAATCAAATACCTGCTCAGCGCATCCAGATCATTGATGCCGGTATCCAGACGTTCGGTGCCTTGGGTTAGCACACTGAATCCGTCGCCGCCCTGGGCAATGAAGCTATTGAGGCTGACCCGGTATTGCTGATGCGCGTCTATAGCAATCCCATTGAGCGTCACGCTGCCTAATACCACGCGGTGTCCGACGGGTTGTTTCAGGTCCCAGCGATACTGCAGACCATCCGAAATTTGCAGCATGTTGTGACCCCAGCCCTGTTGCTCGAGCAAGGCTAATAGCTGAGCGCCACTGAGCGATTCCACGATCAGCGTATTACCAAATGGCATAGTGATCGCGAGCTGCGCATAGTTACTGCCATTGGTACCGCTTTCCAGATCCTCGCGGATGCTGCTTTGGTTAAGCATTGCGATTTTTGCGCCAAATTCGCGGGTCGCCGCAAGTTGTGAATCGGCGATCACATCGCCCAATGGCGACTCTCCGGCATCGTTCATCGCGCGGTCGATACGCGGCAACGCGAGGTGTGCAATCGGTTTTGCCAACACCGCTTCGCTGCGTGCCTTTAGTTGTTGTAGAAATAGAGAAAGGGCAGGGTCAGGCACGTATTTATTAGTTTCCATCAAGACGTTATGCGCAGTGATAGCAGTAATTTTTTTTGATAAGTCAACAATTTTGGGATCAATCGTCAATTTAATGCGCGTTAGCATGTGACCGTAAGATTCCCCCTGTGTCACGGTGCGCCCATCAACCTGGCAGGTGTAGCCATGATGCGTATGCGCGCTGATGATCAGCTTGATCGCCGGGTCCAGATGTTTGACGATCTCGACTATCGGACCGCGCAGCTGCGAACAACCGGTCTGGTCGAATGGCTCCTCCGTTTCGCCACCCTGATGAATCAAGACTACGATAGCGCTGACACCTTGGGCCTTAATCTCGGGTACCCACCGATTGATGGCATTTGCTTCATCGGTAAAATGTACGTTAGCGATACCGCTACCGGATACAATCCCTGCGGTACCTTGTAGAACAGCGCCAATAAACGCGATCTTGATGCCATGTGTCTGTTCGATGCGATACGCTGCCAGTATGGGCTGGTTGCTGGCGTTGTCGATAACGTTAGCGGCCAGATAGGGGAACTGTGCGCCTGGAAAATTACTCTCAAAACGACAAGCTTTGTCTGGACGGGTTGATTTACAACCGCCATGTTGATAGCGCATTAACTCTGCACTTCCTTGATCAAATTCGTGATTTCCAACTGAGCTTACGCGTAGTTTGAGTTGATTGAGCGCCAGAATAGTCGGCTCATCGGCCCACAGCGAAGATAGTGCCGGAGTGGCGCCAATCATATCGCCAGCACCCACGAATAGTAATTGTGGATCTTCGGCACGCCAGACATTCAAGGCACCGCCGATTGTATCGATGCCGCCAACTTTGATCTTGCGTGCAGCCGGTTCGCCAGCAGCGATAAAGCTTTTCGTCTCTGATTCAAGATGGCCATGTAAATCGTTTATAGCGACAAGATTGACTTCAACCGGCGCTCCCGACGAAGCGTTTTGTAACGCGCTGCATGCTGTTATTGCAATCAAAACAGCGCTACAAAAAATAAGCTTCCAAGTCAAAGGCTTTGTACGCATAGTGTTTAAAGATTCCATCAAGCGATATGCAATTTATTGGGCTCGGCCGCAGCCTGTATCTGGGTGCGTTTGTCGGTGATCCCGCCGACACAGGCGCGTAGCATCAACACTTTCAAATGATCGTTAATACGTTCAATACGCTCCTGAAACATATTAAAGAAAAACATCCCCACTACAGCGATGCCGATACCCAGCGCTGTGGCGTAGAGCGCCGTACCGATCCCTTGTGACACCTGACCTGGATCAGATACGCCGGACACAGCGAGCGCTTTAAAGGTATCGATGATACCTAAGATCGTACCAAGCAGGCCCAACAGGGGGGCGGCGGTGACGATCGTATCGAGAATCCATAGCCGATGCTGGACTGCACCGCGGTTGGCAATATATACCGACTCACTAAAATCTTCGAGGTCTTTTTCGGTAGTCAATTGATGTTTTTCGGCCAAAATATCGGACACTAACGTGAGCGGTAAACTAGGCTGCGCGGTCAGTTCCTGTGGCAATTCTTGTACATGCTGTACCGCATGCGTCATCGCTTTTTCTAGTCCAATTGCCTGACGCAGCGTGTAATTGAAAAACAATCCGCGCTCGATAATCACGAAGATTGCCAAGGCAGCGCACGCGTACATCACATAGAACGCCAGCTGGTGAAATAATTGCATGTTCATGCGTGAACCTTTTTACATAAATTAAGTGAGGTTATGCAAGGTAATAGAAGCGAAAGCTTGATAAAACCCGCAGACAAAGACAGTTTTGCGTGTAGCCGGACCGTCCTTGCTGCCCGGAAGCCTGTAGCGGCAAGGACGAGCGGCAAGGACGATTTATGGTGGGTCCCGTTTAGAACGAACCCGCCAAGGTTACCGTTGCGGCACGGGCGCCACCGACAACGTAATTGGGCACGCCAGCGGCTACTTTGCCGTAGGCTATCGCATTGGTGGCGACGCTATTGACTGCGGCAAGATACTGTTTGTTAAACAAATTCAAGCCGGACAGCGTGATCGTTGCGCCCTTCATGAAACCGATTTTTTCAAAGCGGTAACCAGCGCTCACATCAAACAACGTATAGCCACCGATCCTCTCGTTGTTCGTCATGTCGCCGTAGACACTGCTGGTGTATTTGCCAGTCAATGTTGAAAAGAAACGCTTGTCGTCATAGCCCAGGCTGGCACTCAACATTTGCCGTGGCGTATTGGTGAACTGCTTCCCTTGGGTTGGCAGCGCTACGCCGTTGGTAACGAAGTTATCCTGTTGAATCGCGCTGGTAAAACTATATGCACTGTGCACATTAAGAGTCTTGCTCAATGCGTAGCTGGCTTCGAGTTCGAAGCCTTTATTCACGACGTTACCGACGTTGAAGTTAAAGCTGGTACCGTCGGTATCGACAACCTGTGCCATGCGATTGCTAAAACTGATGTAAAACAGTGTCGCGCCAAATGCTGCCCGTTCTGCGCTATAACGCCAGCCTAGTTCTTGCGACCACGACGTCTCCGGCATTTGATCGGCCTTGCGCGTAACGTTACCGTTAGGCAGTAAGGTGAAATCGTACAACGTATAATTTTGCGGCGCGCGGAACGTGTGGGTCAGGTTATAAAACGTGCTATTACGTTGGTCGATCTGGTATTTCAGACCAATACTAGGCAAAAACTCCTGATAGTCCTTACTGGCTTTGACATCCTGACCGTTGGTATTTGCCAAGGTGCCGTAATCATCTCCGCTACGGCGGACGTGGTCGTAGGCCACGCCAGCTAAGACACTGAACTGGTCGCTGAAAATGACCGAGTCTTGCAAGAAAAGCTTCTGTGAAATTGTTGTGGTGTAGCGATTGCGGCCGCTGGCTTGAACGATGTTGCCGTTCTTGTCCACCAGCGCGTTCGAGTGTCCCCACGAATCAGATGGGCTACCACTTTGATCGATAGGAATGAAAGGACCAGTCTGCATTTGGCGCGACCGCTCCATCCAGTAACCCAGGCTCAGGTCATTTGCACCCAGACTGGTTTTAAGGATGGTCGTTATGCCTGGACGATAAGTGACAGTATTCGAAATCTTATAAAAAGCGTCAGTGCGCGCACCGCTGGGTAAAGTCTGGGTAGTTACAGCGCCAGCAGGGAAGCCGATCTGTCCACTAGAGCCGCCGCCGTTACCGTACCAGAAATATGGATTAACGATCAGTTGCAGATTATCGGCTAGTTTAAATTTGCCATTAAGGACGGCCAGATAGTTCTCAAAAGGATTCTGGTGAAACTGGTAGTAATTGGTGTTGACCTTGCCATTGCTACCCAGCAGTGAACTGGTGTAGAGGGCATTACCGGTCTGATACTGCGCCTTGGTCAAGCTACTGAACTGATCATTGTTCTGATGGTTATACTTGAATGTAAAATCCAGGCTGTTATCCGGATTGATATCCAGCACCGATTTCATCTCAAAGCGATTCGTGCGTAAGCTGCCAGGTTCACGCCATTTGTTTTCGCCAGTATGCGACGCTGAAAACCAGGTGCGCATTTTCCCAATGCCCACATCGTGCTCACCGGTATTAATACGGACAAATTCTTTATTCAGTCGGTTGTTGCCCACTATCTGCTCAATATACGCGCCAAATTCCCTGGTCGGCAGCATCGTCACTAAACCGATATTGCCGCCGCTGGCGCCGATATGCGGTGCATCGGTATCAGTCGAACCCTGCGTAACAAAAATTTGCTGCAAGTTTTCTATGTCGCCCAGCTCGGTTGGATAAATAGCGAAATTACCCGAGTCGTTAACTGGTGCACCATCGACAGTAAAACCGATCTGATCTGAGTTAAAGCCGCGCATGGTAAAGTTGGCGTCTGCCAAACCGGCGGCGTCACTCGACGTGACATGCACGCCCGGCACTGTAGAAAGCAGTTGTACCGCGTTATTTGTTGCAGGCCTTTGTTTCAACGCTTCACCAGTGATGGTGGAACGCGACTTCGGCGCATCTTCATCCACCATCAGGCCACCGCTACGCACATCGCTTTGGACATCGATATTACCCAAATTTACGTCATCGGCAGCAAATGCCATGGTCGTGCAACCAGCCAGTCCAGCGACGATCATAGCCAGGTATAAAGGGCGATATTGCAGTCTTTTAGGACTACTATGATTGCCGTTGCTCTTGCTTTGCGCCTTGTTATTCATGCGTTTCCCCTTGTAAATCATTTGGTTCCCTGTGTGTATCAGTGCTGTAAAAGAATGTGACGATAAAGCGTTTTTGGTCTATGCCTCTAAACGCGTCCGATGGAAATTTTTCGACTTGTTTCAGCCGTCTTAAACTACTTTCTGCAGCCCTGTTCAACAGCATGCTTGACGCTGGCGTGTCAATTCCCGATCCGTTCACCTCTCCATTGCGATTGACCTCCAGCCATACCACCACCTTGCCTTGCGGCTGCTCCATAGTGGCTTCACGCGAATGCGGATAGGTTTTTTGGCGCTCTACATCTGCCTTCAATTTGGCGTAATAATTTTTCTCAAGCGAGATATCGACGCTCGGCTTGGGAGTCGGTGCTGGTGTCAGCGCAGGCGTTACAGGAGCAGGAGTCGGCACGGGCACGGCGACTTGCGTCGCGGTGGGGTTACCCGGCACGTGGCTCGGGCTTACCTCGGCGATTGAAGTTGGCGCAGCCGCTTGAAGAATCGGACGATTCTGCGGGGGAGGTTGCACCACGCTAGCCTTCATCGGCGGCGCCGACTTGGGGGGAGGGGGCGATGGAAGATTTGGCACCAGCACCGCGGCAGGTTCCATCAAGGTAATCTTTACGAGCGTATCATCCTGATGCGGTGCGATGCTGATCGCCTTTTGCAGGCCTGTAACCACCAGAATGACAAGCAAAAAAATTGCCGGAAGGCTTGCGGCAGCATTTCGAAAACGGAACAAAAATGGCATCGTCATCATGGCACGCTAACGCTTACGGGTGGCGATAGAAATCGATTCAAAGCCGTTCTGCTTTAAGATATCCATGACATCTACCAACCGTTGTACTTCAACCCCGCGATCACTATTAACAATGACGTTCAGTTGTTCGCCGGACTTCTTGCTACTGTTCAGGCGCGCGACCAGTTCAGCCATCTTGATAGCGATACCATCAACTTGTAACGCATCGTTTAATCCAAGCGTGATGACGGCCTTATTCTGCGGCTTTAGTTCTTGTGAATTGTTGGAGGTTGGTAAATGTGTTTTTAGGCCTAGGGCCGGGATCACGTTCAAACTTATCAGTACAAAAAATACCAGCAAAAACATCATCACGTCGATCATTGGAATAATTTCCACGCGTGCTTTCCGTTTTTTTGGTTCATCCCAACTACGCATGGTGTTACTCCGATTAACGATTTTTTAAAAAAAGAGGTGCTAAAATTATAATTTTTTGATTAGGCGGAGCATATAGAGGATTTATTTCAGCGGTATTACATCGGCGGCCCGAAATGTAAAATCCCGCTGAATGGGTGACAAACAGCTTGGACGTTGTTCCTGCTAAAATGGCAACTTAAAAAAAATTAATCAGACTATTCGACCATCACCTCTGCGGCCTGCGCCTCCAGTACATCAAACGAAGGAGTCGGTTAGCCGACAGCGAAATGCGCCATCCCATTTTAATAGCAGTCTTTTTGTCCTTTGGTGCTGCGGTTGCTTTAGGCTTATCACGCTTCTCATACGGCTTGCTACTGCTGCCTATGCGGGCCGATTTAGGATGGTCCTATTTGCTCGCGGGAGCGATGAATACCGGTAATGCGTTCGGTTACTTTCTGGGTGCGCTGGTCACCCCAAGCATCATACGACGGGTCGGACCGCAACGATTAATGATCATCGGCGCAGTGTTAACAGGCGCGTTCATGTTGCTGTCCGGTTTTATGACGAACGCTGGCGTGCTGTTATTTCAACGTGTTTTGGCGGGTATTTCCAGTGCCTTCATCTTTATCGCCGGCGGTGTACTGGCCGCACATCTCGGCGCATTGCGTGGCAAGCAGGTGGGTTTGCTGCTCGGCCTGTACTATGGCGGCACCGGCGTTGGTATCGTGCTGTCCGCAATCGTCGTCCCGATCACCTTAACCGCGGCGCAGATACATGGCGCTTCTCATGCATGGCAGTGGGCATGGTATGCACTGGGAGCGATTTGTTTTCTCGCCACACTCCTCATGCGCTTTGCAACCAGCAGCATCCCTCAGACATCGCAACTTAAGGGTGGGCATGATCACTTTAAGGTACGTTTGTTCGGCTTTGGTTTGACATCGTATTTCTTGTTTGGCGTGGGCTATATCGGTTACATGACGTTCATCGTCGCACTCCTCAAGGAACAGGGCATGCGGCCCTCAATGATCACGCTGTTTTATACCGCCTTGGGGATAGCGGTGATGGCGTCGTCGTTTATCTGGGCGCGCATGCTGGACTACTTCAAAGGTGGTCAAACGCTGGCGATTTTGAATGGCTTGCTTGGTGTAGCGACCCTGTTGCCGGTCTTGACGGTATCGACGCCAGTGCTATTCATATCGGGAATATTATTTGGTGGCGTCTTTTTGTCTGTAGTCAGCTCAGCGACCGCATTGGTACGTCATAACTTGCCCAGTGCCGCATGGTCAGCAGGCATCAGCGTCTTCACGATCGCATTTGCGCTGGGGCAAATCGCAGGTCCGACGGTCACCGGCTGGATTGCCGACGGCCCTGGGGGACTAGCGACGGGATTCGTGTTTTCGGCACTGGTGCTTTTTGCAGGTGCCGCGCTAGCGCTGTGCCAGCGTGCGCTGCTCCCCATAACCGATGCCGTGTTGTGCGACTAAAGTCTGATGACGGATACAGATACATTGATTTGTCATCAAAGGTCGTCCAGCTGGCCCAGTAACCCCTCAGCCTGCGCTTGCATGGCGGTGTATGCGGTAATGTCCATTTTGCGCAATTGTTGATACACCATGCCAAGGCGCGGATTGGTTCCGAGGTGCTTTTGGTTGCGAGAAAAAAAATTCCAGTAGAGGGCGTTATAAGGACAGGCGCGCTCGCCTAAACGTAGCTTTTTATCGTAGTGACACCCTTTGCAATAATCACTCATCCGGTCAATATAGGCTGCGCTCGACACATAGGGTTTGGTCGCCATTAAGCCACCATCGGCAAACTGGCTCATTCCTATGGTATTGGGCAACTCCACCCATTCAAATGCGTCAATGTAGACGCCTAGGTACCAACGATGCACCTCGCCGGGGTCCAGTCCAGCCAGCAAGGCAAAGTTGCCGATTACCATCAGACGTTGAATATGATGCGCGTGCGCTTCTTTTAAAGAATGCGTAATGGACATTGAAAGGCAGCGCATTTTGGTCTCTCCGGTCCAAAACCATTTTGGTAACGGGCGCTCGTGAGCGAATACATTTTGCGCTGCATAATCGGGCATATGATGCCAATACATGCCCCGCACGTATTCACGCCACCCCAGGATTTGCCGGATAAAACCTTCGGCTGCTTCCAGGGGTACGCTTCCGGCACGCCACGCGGTCTCAACCTTCGTCACCACCTCGCCCGGACCGAGCATCTTGGTATTGAGCGCGAACGACAGCATGGAGTGAAATAAGCGCCACGCTTTACTACTCATGGCATCCTGAAACTGGCCGAAATACGGAAGCGCGCTGACCAAAAAATCGTCAAGTTGTTGCAACGCCTCGGCGCGATTCAATGGCCATGCAAACTGTGCTGCATTTGGCTGACCTAAGCTTTTAACGCCTGCCGCTTCGATCGTCCTCCAGAGTGCGGAATGATCATGCCGGATGCGACCATCGGGTGGCTCGGCAGGCAAGCCCGGCCAGGACTTACGGTTATCGTGATCATAATTCCACTGCCCACCCACGGGCTTGTTACCGGCTTCCATCAATACACGGTGTCTGACCCGCATATGGCGATAAAAAGTCTCCATCATCCACTTTTTTCGCCCACCAAACAGTGTGCCGACCTCCTCACGTTTCGTGTAAAAGTGTTCGCTATCCACCATCTGCGACGGTATGGATAACTGCTGCACATAGTCGTCCATTTGCCGGTCAAGTCGCCACTCGTCTGGCGCCAGATATTCAAAGGCGCCAGCATCAAAATGCGCAATTATCCGGTCTATATTTGCGGGTAACGATTGTAGATTGTCCGGATCGTCAATCGCCAGATAATGCACGTGATGCCCCGCCTTAGTCAGGCGCTGGGCGAAGTCGCGCATACCTGCGAAAATGGCGATAATTTTCTGGGCGTGATGCAGGACGTAATCGGTTTCTTGTCGCACCTCCATCATGAGGATATGCACGTCATCCCGCGGCAAATTGAACCAGCTATGCAATGGATTAAGTTGGTCACCGAGGACTAATCGGATGGTGGACTTGTTGGTCATGTAATCTCCGTCGTTACGATTTATGCGGCGAGATAGTGAGGGGAGGGGCTGACGTTGTCAATGGTATTTATGTTCCGCTACGTTTAGCCTTGCGGCATCGCGCTGAGCAATATTTGACCTCATCCCACACCGTCGCCCATTTTTTGCGCCACGCAAACGGCAAGCCGCAACTGAGACAAACCTTACTCGGGAGGTTAGATTTTTTCTGCATTTTCATAAGCACTCTCGAAGCAACTGGGTAGGATACGGAATGATGATCGGGTTGTGAGGTTGTGAGGGACTGCGCACAGCGTTAGAACGGGCAGAAAAGTATAGGCAAACATCGGTTAAGCGGTATGTAGATCATGCCTGCTGCGGTTTATTACGCGCCTTGAAGTCATTGATCTCCACCGGCCAACACATGCCAGCGCTAAAAATACCCCTGCGTGCACCACCTGTTGTAATTTTATCAGATCGATTTGAGCAGAAGGGTGCTCGGGAAGAACCGTATGCGTGATAAATTTATTTTAAGCTGTGCTGGATTACGATCTGTTGCACAACCAACGCAATTCGGGACTCCCTTTTTCTGGCATTATTCGCATGGACCTAAAAAGCGCGCAGAATAGCCTCACTTTTGTTTTTGTTAAACGCAGCGTGGGTATCCGCTCGACGTAAAAGTACTAATTTCACCATCCCCGTTATACATTGGAACCGCTATGGAACTACGGCAGTTGCGCTATTTTGTGCGCATAGTGGAGCAGGGTAGCATGGGACGCGCTGCCCGCGAACTTGGGGTTGTTACATCCGCCCTGAGCCAGCAAATAAGTCGACTTGAAAGCGAATTATCGACGCGCTTATTGCAGCGTACGTCAAGTGGGGTCACGCCTACCGACGCCGGGCTTGCCTTCATGCATCAGGCACAACTAGCATTGCGGCACGTTGATGATGCGGCGCGCGCCGCACAGCAGGCGCGATTGTCGGGCCATGTCAGCGTGGGAATGGCACCCAGTACCAGCGGTGTGCTCGGACTGCCCTTTATGCGCGCGATGCGCGAGCGCTATCCAGATGTCCGTCTCCATATGGTAGAAAGTTTATCGGGTCATCTCACGGCCATGCTGACGGCCCGACAAATCGATCTGGCGATTCTGTTTCATGCCGACCCGGCGCAACGCTGGAGTGTCATGCCCTTGCTGGAAGAACGCTTGTTTGTCATCGGCGCAAGCGATGTTATCACCATGCCATCGGGAAAGTCGGTGCGCTTGTCCCAGCTCGCCAACGTGCCTTTAATTCTTCCCAGTGGACCGCATGGCTTGCGTTCTTTGCTCAGCGCTGCGTTTGCGCGCGCGACATGTACACCGTGTGTCGTGGCGGAAATTGACGGTCTGGCAATGTTAATGGATGCCGTACGCGCCGGTTTCGGTGCGACGATCCAACCCGGAGCGGCGCTTGCCCGGGGGGACGCAGAATTGCTTACAGCAGTGCATATATCCGACAAACATGCGCGTCGATCCAATCTGCTGGTGAGCTTGTCGGACAATGAGTTGTCGCCGTCAGGATTAGCTGCACGGGTGGTACTGGCAGATGTGACGCGCACCCTGGTATCTGAAGGTCGCTGGCCGGGCGCCACTCTTCACAAATAGTGAAGACCTGTTGTCTGATTGTCCGCTAGTGCGTGAAGACCCGGGCGGTTATAGTGCGTCAAATGGCCGGGAGACAATAGTAATGTTCGATGTACTGATAATCGGGGGTGGAAATGCTGCTTTATGCGCAGCGCTGATGGCGCGCGAACAAGGGGCATCGGTGTTACTGCTGGAATCGGCACCGCGCGAATGGCGCGGTGGCAATTCTCAACATACGCGTAATCTACGCTGCATGCACGATGCGCCGCAAGATGTGTTGATCGAGACTTATCCGGAGGAGGAGTACTGGCAGGATCTGTTAAAGGTCACCGGCGGTCTGACCGACGAAAAGCTCGCACGACTGACCATACGTGCCTCCGCGACATGTCGCGACTGGATGCGTAGTCACGGGGTCCATTTTCAGGCGCCTATTTCGGGCACGCTCCACGTTGCCCGCACCAATGCTTTTTTTATGGGTGGCGGCAAGGCACTGGTCAATGCTTATTATCGCAGCGCCGAAAAATTAGGTATCTCGATCCGTTATAACGCCGCCGTTGATGCGCTCGATATCGATAATGATGGCCGGTTTCTTGCAGCGCGAATCGGCACCGAGCGTATCGAAGCGCGCAGCTGTGTGCTGGCCTCCGGAGGGTTCGAGTCAAACCGTGAATGGTTACGGGAAGCGTGGGGACAAATCAACGGCGAATGGGTTGCTGACAATTTTCTGATTCGTGGCACACGATTCAACATGGGCGTATTGTTAAAGTTCATGCGCGATGCCGGGGCAGACATGATCGGCGATCCATCACAGTCGCACTGCGTTGCTATCGATGCACGGGCACCACTTTACGACGGTGGGATCTGTACCCGCATCGATTGCGTTTCACTGGGCGTCATGCTGAACAAAAATGCACAACGTTTTTATGACGAAGGCGAAGATTTCTGGCCGAAGCGATACGCCATCTGGGGCCGGCTGGTGGCGCTGCAGCCGGGCCAGATTGGCTACTCGGTCATTGATTCAAAAGCCATAGGACGCTTTATGCCGCCGGTTTTCCCGGGGACGAAAGCCAATACCTTACACGAGTTGGGGCTATTGCTGGGTCTGGATCCGGTTGCCTTCGTGCACACCATAGAAGAGTACAACGCCGCTTGCAGGGTGGGCACTTTCGATCATGGCATATTGGATGATTGCCACACCGAGGGTTTGACTCCCGCCAAAACCCATTGGGCGCAGCCCATTGATCAGGCGCCGTTTTACGCTTACGCGCTGAGGCCTGGTATTACATTTACTTATCTTGGCCTCAAAGTCGACGAACGTGCGACGGTCCATTTTGATGGCAAGCCAAGTGCCAATTTGTTCGTTGCCGGGGAAATGATGGCTGGCAACGTGCTGGGTAAGGGATACACGGCGGGCGTGGGAATGGCGATCGGTACTGCTTTTGGTCGGATCGCCGGCACGGAAGCCGCCAACGCCGCCGGATTTTCAAGGCAGAAAAAAAATAACCAAGAGAAAGTGCGCAATGGAGACGCTTGAAGGTTTGATCAATGAGGCGCGAGGCCTGGCTGCTAATGAACTCGAAGTGAGCCGCGTAATGACCATTTGTAATTCTTGTCGTTATTGCGAAGGATTCTGTGCAGTGTTTCCGGCCATGGCGCGACGGCTTGAATTCGGTAAGTCCGACATTCACTATCTCGCCAATTTGTGCCACAACTGTGGTGCATGCCTCCATGCATGCCAGTACGCGTTACCGCATGAGTTTGCGGTCAACGTACCGAAGGCTATGGCTACAGTACGTTTGCAGACTTACACGGATTATGCATGGCCAGCTGCATTGGGGACACTGTATCAGCGCAATGGATTGACGCTTGCCCTTGCTACCGCTGGCGCGCTTTCGTTATTTCTTGCGCTGGTGATGATTATGCGCGGAACACTTTTATTTACGCCGCTGCACGGAAATTTTTATGCAATTTTTCCGCATAACACGCTGGCATTAATGTTTGGCACCGTGTTTCTATTTGCGATGTTGGCTCTGGGGATTGGCGTGCGGCGCTTTTGGCGCACCGAATCACCCGGCCCGGCTTCCGCTGGTGCGATGGCAGAGGCGAGCGGCAATGTGTTGCAACTGACCTATCTCGGAGGTGGCCATGGAGAGGGTTGCAACAACGCCGACGATGCATTTACGCTGTGGCGGCGACGTTTCCATCACTTTACTTTTTACGGTTTCATGCTCTGTTTTGCGGCCACCAGCGTGGCGACCCTGTATCATTTTTTTGGCGTGCTGGAAGTGCCTTATCCATTCTTCAGCTTACCGGTTTTGCTGGGTGTCGCTGGCGGGATCGGATTACTGATCGGACCCACCGGATTATTATGGCTAAATTTGCGGCGCCATCCGATGCATGGCGATCAAGCGCAAAAGCCGATGGATCGTGGCTTCATCGTACTGCTTTTGGTCACCAGCGTGACCGGGCTGACTTTGCTGTTGTGGCGCGATACCGGCGCCATGACGCTGCTGCTGGCAGTGCACCTTGGCGTCGTCATGGCACTTTTTCTGACACTGCCTTATGGTAAATTCGCACATGGGATTTATCGTAGTGCCGCGCTACTTAAGTGGGCAATTGAAAAACGCCAGCCAACCAAACTGCGAACAGCCGACGAATGATGCGGCGGGGCGCAGTGTGGTGCTTATGTACCACAAAGATTCCCGTTTTCTGCACCAAAAATATAATAATTATTAACTTCCTTTTTCAGGAGACTAGTCATGACCGTGCCATCCCCCGATGTAACGGGTAAATCATCCTCAAAATGGGGCGCAATTTTACGCGTCACTAGTGGAAATTTTCTCGAACAATTCGATTTTTTCTTATTTGGCTTTTACGCTTCACAAATTGCCAAAACATTTTTTCCGGCGGGGAGTCAGTTTGCTTCTTTGATGCTGACTTTTGCAGTCTTCGGTGCAGGATTTCTGATGCGCCCGGTGGGGGCGGTGGTGCTGGGTTCCTATATCGACAAGGTGGGGCGGCGCAAGGGATTGATTGTCACGTTGTCGATTATGGCCAGCGGAACTATCCTGATCGCCTGTATGCCCGGTTACGCGACCATCGGTCTGATGGCGCCGCTGTTAGTCTTGATAGGGCGTTTGTTGCAAGGATTTTCAGCTGGCGCAGAACTTGGTGGCGTCTCGGTTTATCTGTCCGAAATGGCGACACCCGGAAATAAGGGCTTTTATACCAGCTGGCAATCTGCCAGTCAGCAAGTCGCTATCGTGGTGGCTGCCGCACTGGGTTATGGATTGAACGCCTTTATGTCCGCCTCGGCGATTGCCGACTGGGGCTGGCGAATTCCGTTCTTTATCGGTTGCGCCATTGTGCCCTTCATCTTTTTTCTGCGTCAGTCTTTACAGGAAACTGCAGAATTCAATGCGCGTACCCATCATCCCAGTACGCGTGAAGTCTTTCGCTCGATGCTACATAACTGGCGCACGGTAGTTGCCGGTACATTATTAGTGGCGATGACCACGACCACGTTTTATCTGATCACCGTTTACACGCCGACGTTTGGCCGGACAGTGCTTAAGCTAAGCACTGCAGATAGTCTTATCGTGACTTTTTGTGTCGGGATTTCGAATTTTATCTGGCTACCGATTGGCGGGGCGTTGTCGGACCGCATTGGCCGCCGGCCGATTTTGATTGGCATTACCCTCTTAGCCATTTTTACTGCTTATCCCACTTTATCCTGGCTCGTCAGCGCGCCGAGCTTTGAGCGTATGCTCATTGTGCTGTTGTGGTATTCATTTTTCTTTGGTGTCTATAACGGCGCGATGGTCGCAGCGTTAACGGAAGTAATGCCGGTCAATGTGCGTGTTGCAGGCTTTTCGCTCGCTTTCAGTTTGGCTACCGCGATTTTTGGTGGCTCTACGCCTGCAGTCTCGACTTTCCTCATTCAAATCACAGGTGACAAGGCCGCACCCGCTTATTGGATGAGCTTCGCTGCTGTTTGTGGCCTGCTAGCAACCTTGATGCTGTATAGGGGGCCAAAAGGATCCAGGCATGCATTCAAAGACGGCCGGGTTCCCGGTTAACGCTGAAAAATGGTCAGTGTTGATGTGCAGGGAATGTACGCTGCGAGACGTTAATAAAAATTAACCGCGTCTTGTAACGCACCACAAATTTAAAAAGTGCAAAGGCCTTAGAACAAAGTCAAAAATACGAAAGCCTTGCAGCCATGCAAGGCTTTATTTATTTGCACCGCTTGCCGAATCAGGCAGTGTTTGATATTTTCGTGCTGTATTCGAGAATCCCTCCTGATGCTGCCATGGTTTGCCACATTAAAGAATGTGCCATAAACACCGTGTTCACCGCAGGTGAAAAGGGGAAAGTTATCCGCAGGCAATGTGCGGTGCAGTAGTGCCGGAATTACCGAAGAGTCTGCTGGTGTTGATTGGAGCGGGTTCACAGTTTTTTACGAAGAAGTAGGATGAAAAATCTGGACAAAATTGCGGGCGTATAAGATATTCTGATGACGAGGTCTAGATAAAACGGTACTATCAAGCAACATGCAACGTTTGAATAAAAGAGACTATGCTGACCCAGAGCTGAGGAGCACTGTTTAATCGTCTTTCCTTCAGGTTGTGAACCCATGTTGCAAAATTGCAATCCTGTCCCAAAATCGCCGGTACCGCTCGGATATGCGCCACTACAACCAAGAAATCCTCGGCGACTGCGTCTCGGAAGTACTTAAAGAAGACGCCAAATCATTCGCATGGTCGCTGGAATGGCTGGATATTCTTTTGGGTTATTACGACGACCCCAAGCAGGCGCTACGCATGCGTCGCTATTTCCTGGCGGCCGGGACGTCCTTCTTGGCGATCGGCCTGTTGTTTGCCTGCTATTGGCAAGATGTTCTTTCAAGCACCGCATTTTATCGCAGTGCCACGCTGGTATTGCTTGCAGTCATCGCTTTCTATATTCTTTTTCGCTTGGGCCTCAATCTGCGGTTCAACGATCCGAATCTTGCCCTTCCACAAATTTTGGCTTCTTCCCTCATTACTCTGTACGCGATGTACGAGGCTGATGGTGCACGATCTGTGTTCTTAATACTCCTGCTGATGTCTTATTTGTTCAGCGTGCTGCAACTTACGACGCGGGGATTGCTGATTTACGCTGTGGGTATTTTGGGCGCCTATGGGTGTGTAATCGGGCTGCTGTGGCGCTTCAAGCCGCTGTCATTGGGGGACCGTAAGGATTCCTACGTAAATGAGTAACAGGCGAAAACAGCTTTGGAATCAAAGTATTTTCGCGTCACCGAACGATAGGTAACGCCCCATTGCGGCCATTGAACATGCATGTTAGACGCAGTAGTTTCTTGAATTCTTTGAGCCGGGATTCAACAGCGTAACGACGAAACCTTCGAAGCGATTGAACTTTCCCAACTATAGATCACTAGCAGCCCGGCCGGTCATCATTCATCTTCAAAGCGGACGGCATTGCGGCCGGACTCCTTGGCAAGGTACATGGCTGCATCGGCTTGGCGAAATAATTCCATCTGGTCCGATCCGGTGGGCGAAAAAAGTGCGACGCCAATGCTGGCGGAACATCGGTGCGAAATTGCAACTTCACCCAGCCCCTGGTGCACTGTAAAGTTGTAGATCTCGGAAAGGCGGTTGCGAACTTTCTCAGCAATTTGCACGGCGAGTTGGCGCGAATCCGTCTGGCTTTCGCTCAATCCCCCCAGCGCGATAACGAACTCATCACCTCCGATACGGGCTACGGTGTCGTCTTGGCGAACACTATCCTTAAGCCTGTTGGCGACTTCCTTGAGCAAGAGGTCACCCACTGCATGGCCAAATTGGTCATTGAGGGGCTTGAAGTTGTCTAGGTCGATTACCAGCAATGCGCCGTAGGTTCCACTGCGCTTGTTGCTGGCGATGGTCATATTGAGGCGCTCTTTCAGCAGGCGCCGGTTAGCAAGCTTGGTCAGGCTGTCATGGAAAGCGTAGTCGTACATGAGGGTTTCGGCTTCTTTGCGATCCGTGATATCGACATGAACGATCACTGCGCCCCGGTCGCCAGTGTGCATGGGGGTGACTTTCATGACAAACCAGCGCTGCTTTTCTGGTGTGTGGCAGGGATACTCACAACTGAATTTTGGCAACTTGCCGTTGATGACGGCCTCGATCCCTTCACGGATGTTGACGCTATCAGCAGGCTCGGGCGGCAAAGTGCTTAGGGCTGCGAGGTAGTTGGCACCAACGTCGACGTTATCGCTGCTAGGGCTGTCAAGGCAGCCGCCATTGTCTGCGGCGAATCGTCGCCAGGCCTCGTTGGTCGCCATAATGACCCCGGACTCGTTCAACACGACAATCTCGCTGGACACCGAATCAAGGATGTCCTTGGTCAACAGCCGACCTTGTTCGAGGGCCCATTCGGCCTGCTTGCGTGCAGTGATGTCGCGTGCCGACGCGTACAGGAGGTCCACGCCGTCCAGCACTACGCCCTTGGCATTGATCTCCACATCAAGGATGATTCCATCCTTGCGCCGATAACGGGTCTCAAAGGCCCGCGGCTGCGCAATTAGTCGACCTATTTCGGCAATCAGTTCCTGGGGCTCAAACATGGCGTCCCAATCGCGGACGTTGAGCCGTGCTGTTTCTTCTGCGGTATAGCCAAGCAACAGGGTAAAAGATTGACTGAACTGCAAGACATTGCCGTCACGGTCTAGAATGTGGATACCATCACTGGCGGTGTCGAGCAAGGTCTGTAGGCGCGCAGTCAAATTTTTTCTATCGGTAATGTCCTGAATCTGGGATACAAAGTGAACCGGCGCACCGTCCCGCGTGCGCACCAGCGACACATTGAGCTGGGCCCAGATGGTTCGGCCGTCTTTGTGGAAATAACGCTTTTCCATTTCATAGGTTTCAACAACGCCCTGTAGCAATTCTTCAACGTGGTGCAGGTCCAATGCCAGATCATCTGGGTGGGTGATTGTTTGGAAATCTGTCACGAGCAGTTCCGCTTCGCCGTAACCTAACAACTTGCATAATGACTGGTTGACCTTGAGAAATCTTCCGTGGACGGAGACCAGCGCAATGCCATGCGAAGCCGCCTCAAACGATCCGCGAAATTGCGACTCACTGATCACGAGCGCCGCTTCGGCAAGGCGGCGTGCGGTAATGTCTTGAAACGCGCCCACCAGGCGCACGGGCTTGCCCTGTTTAAATTCCGCCACACCCAAGGCACGTACCCAAATTTCGGTACCGTTTTTCTGAATAAACGGCAACTCAAGGTCCCAGCGCTGGCCGGTTGCGATGGACTGTGTAACTGCGGCCTCAATCACCGGTCTAGCCTGTGGCGCGTAAAACTCGATCGCTTCGCTCAGCTGGGGCAAATACCCCGGCGCAACCCCATGAATACGGCAGGTTTCATCGGACCAAAATATCGTATTTGCGACCAGGTCAACTTCCCAACCACCGACCCCAGCCATGGCCCCAGTACGTTCCAGCAGCGTTTTGGTACGCCGCAGTTCAAGCTGCAAGGTATTTCCATGCTGTACTGCTTGAGACCCTTCGATAATTTTGGCGACAATGGCCGCCAGAGCTACCAATTTGTGGGCCTGGCTAGCGTCAAGCAAACGTGCTGTGCGATCTGCAACACACAAGGTACCCGTGCGCTCCGGTTGGTGTCCCAACAGTATCGGCGCACTGGCAAAAAAACGGATTCCGATTGGTCCGGTAACCCAGGGACTGGCGAATAATCGAGGGTCCTGCGCAGCGTCGTCCACCACGACTAGTTCTTCACTATCCCTTGCAAGGGCCAGAAGCGTCTCGTCGCTCAGCAGGCCAGCTAATGCGACTGGGTCGGCAGTGGCGACATAGCATGGTCGCGTACCATCAGAAAAGTCAATCCACGCCACAGCCACCCCCAACGCGGCCGTGACACACTCCAACAGGGGCTGTGCCTCGGGCAGGGTGGCAGCATCCGACACTAGGGGTGGATGTGCCGAAGTGAACGGCGGCTTGGGTAGCGAAGCAAGCAAGAGGTCCTCCATGGGCCGGTATTCCGTTGTCAAATATGGGTTAGGACCGACAAAGCCTTAATTGCGTGAATACTACCCGCTTGGTCGAGCAGCTCGCATTTCCTACCGCCAGACTAGGGAACCAATCATCTACAGCCCGATTACAAGTGACGGCTTCTGGCCGTTCTCTGTCGATCCAGCTACGTTTTAATCAAAATCTTCTGCCCTGCTTGCTTCAACGTGCCATCCCCATTCACATATGCATAAAGTGTCGTAGTCGTAATATCCAAACGGCGTGCCACTTCGACGGCTTTGGCTTTCGGGTCAGCCATCGCGGCCATCGCCATCATCACAGTGGCTCGATCCATCTTCCGAGGACGCCCGCCTTGACGCCCACGCGCTCTTGCCGAAGCAAGCCCCGCATGCGTGCGCTCAGCAATCAATTCCCGCTCGAATTCCGCCAGCGTCGCAAAAATTCCAAAGAATAGCCGCCCGTTTGCGGTGGTTGTGTCGATCTGTGCGCCAGCCCCGGCCAATACTTTCAAGCCGATGTTGCGATTACGTAATTCGTCCACCGTCGTGACCAAGTGCTTCAAGTCACGGCCCAGCCGATCCAGTTTCCACACCACCAACGTATTGCCGGGCTGGAGGGCCTTGAGGCAAGCATTCAATCTAGGCCGATCATCCTTGCGGCCGGATGCCAAATCCGAATAAATCCGATCCGGCTCCACACCGGCAGCAATCAGCACGTCGCGTTGCGGCGCCAGCGTCTGGCTGCCGTCACTTTTGGAAACGCGAGCATATCCGACCAACATAATGCGTCCAATGTACAAGAAAAGCTAAAAGTAAGGGTACAATATTGTGTTGTTTTTTTCAATGAGTTTTCTTGTGGTTTTTCGGCCCTGTCCGGGCATTTTCCTGATCGCAAGATAAACGGTCGTTTTTCTTGCACTACATCTCCAACTTGCCAAATTGCAACCAAGCGACACCGCCTATCCACGCTTCAAAAGTCGCCTGTCGCCCATCGAGCTGGAGCGCTTCTACACGCTGACCGACGCCGAACGTGTTTTTTGCGAAGGTGCGACCAGGTCGGATGCAACCCGGTTGGGATTTGCGTTGCTCCTCAAGACCTACCAGCGGCTCGGTTACTTTGTCACGTCTGTTCAGGTGCCAGGCGCGATTGTTGATCATATCGGCGCGGTGATCGGCGCATCCTGCGAGCGCGACAAATTGCGCAGCTACGATGTATCGCAAGCCAGGCGCAAGCATTTGTCAGCAATCCGCCAATTTCTGTCGGTCAAGGCGTTCAGCGAATCAGGTAAGCAACTGCTGCGGCAAACGCTGGCCGACGCATCACTGACCAAGGATGATGTAATCGATATCGTGAACATCGGCATCGAGACACTGGTGCGCCACTGTTATGAATTGCCGGCCTTCGACACGCTGGTGCGTGAGGCGCGGGCTCAACGGGCCGCTACGACGCAGGCGATGTATGCGCGCATCGAGGCAGCTCTGGGCGAGAGCGGGCGCGCTTTTCTGGATGCGCTGTACGTGGTGGGCGATGATCCGCGCCATGTCAGCGCCTGGAACGATATCAAGCAGGATGCGGCCATGCCGACCATCGACGGCATGCGCGCCCTGGTGGCGCGTTACGACCAGCTAACTGGACTCGCATGCCATGCCGATCTACTCAAACCGATTCCTTTTGTGAAGATCAAGCAGTGGGCGCTCGAAGGCAATAGCCTTGACGCGACCAGCATGATGGACATGGCCGCACCCAAGCGCCATGCAGTGACGTTGGCCCTGATTCGGCAGCGCCTGGCGCGCGTGACCGACGACCTGTGCAATATTTTCTGCAAGCAGATGAAGCGAGTGGAACATGCCGCCGACGAGGCCCTGGAAAAGTACCTGGCCGACAATCAAGAAAAAACCGACGAGATTTTGCGGCGGTTCGCAGCGATGGAAGCGCTGCTCAATTCCGACCAACCGGATAGCGAACAATTGCTGGCCATCCGTAATGCGGTCACGGCTCGCCCGGACTTATGCGAGTTCTCCCGCCTGCATGCCGAATATGGCGGCAAGAACCAATGCCGGTTCTTCTGGCATTTCTTCAAGCCGCGTCGCGTCGAGGTACTGCGCATTCTCAGCAAGTTGCCGCTGGTCGCGACCAGTCAGGATGCCGGCGTCGAGCAAGCGTTGGCCTTCGTGCTGGAAAATCGGCATCGGCACCACGAATGGATAACGCTCACGGCTGCCGACAGCGCGCGCCTGACGCTGACGAACCTTGCCTGGATTCCGGAAAAATGGTGGAAGCTCGTGACTGGCGAAACCCAGCGCAACGTTGCGCTGACGCGCATCAACCGGCGCCAGTTCGAAGTCTGTTTCTGCACGCAGATGGTGCGGGAACTGAAGTCTGGCGACGTTTGTGTGACTGGCAGCGATGCCTATGCCGACCATCGTGATGAGCTGGTGCCAATGGAGGAATGCGAGCGCACGCGTGCAGACTATGGAGAAAAAGTCGGTATTCCGGTCAGCAGTACCGAGTTTGTCGCCCACGTGTGTGCGCTCCTGACGCAGGCAGCACAGCAGGCCGACCAGGGTTATCAGGTGAATCTGCATTTCAATATCGTTGACGGACGACCGAAACTGGACCGGTACAAGAAAAAAATATTGCCAGCCGGATTCAAGGAGCTTGATGATGCGCTGCGGCGCAAGCTCGACAGCCTGGAACTTTCATTGCTCGATGTACTGGCCGACACGATGCAATGGCTGGGCTGGGGCAAGCACTTCGGGCCACTGAGCGGCCACCAGGGAAAGCTGCACGACGAAGCCCGGCGCAAGATTCTGACGGTATTCGCTTATGGCACCGGCATGGGGCCAACCCAGATCGCAAAAAATATTACCGACGTGAGCGCGCGCCAAGTGTCCTTCGTCAATCAGCGCCAGATCACCACCGAAAAGCTGGAGGCCGCAATCAGCACGGCGATCAATGGCTACAACCAATTTCAGCTGCCGCAGTATTGGGGTGACACCAAGCGTGCCGCCGCCGACGGCACGCAATGGAACCTGTACGAAAACAATTTGCTGTCGGAGCGGCATATTCGCTACGGCGGTTACGGCGGTATTGCCTATTATCACGTCAGCGACACCTACATTGCGCTGTTTTCGCACTTCATTCCCTGTGGCGTCTGGGAGGCCGTGTATATCCTCGACGGACTCACCAAGAACACGTCTGACATTCAGCCCGACATACTGCATGGCGACACGCAGGCGCAAAGCGCACCGGTCTATGGACTGGCATTTTTGTTGGGCATCAAGCTGATGCCTCGGATTCGCAACTGGAAAGACCTGAAGTGGTTTCGCCCGGACAGCGACACAGCCTACGAGCACATCGACACTCTGTTTTCAAAGGACGTGATCGACTGGGATCTGATCGCGTGCCACTTGCCGGACATGCTGCAAGTGGCGCAATCGATTCAGGCCGGCCGCATTTCGCCGTCGACCATCCTGCGCAAGCTGGGCACTGCCAGCCGGAAAAACAAGCTGTACTTCGCGTTTCGCGAACTGGGCCGTGCCGTGCGCACGATGTTCCTGCTGGAATATATCGGCGACCAGGAACTGCGACAGACCATCCAGGCGGCCCAGAACAAGTGCGAAGGCTTCAACAACTTCGCCCAGTGGGCATATTTCGGCTCCGACACCATCGAAGACAATGTGCGCGACAACCAGTTGAAGATCATCAAGTACAACCATCTGGTCGCCAACCTGCTGATTTTTCATAACTGCCACACAATGACACAGGCATTCAAGGAACTGGAAGCTGAAGGCATGCAGTTGACGCCAGAATTGCTCGCTGCATTCAGCCCGTATAGGACGCATCACACAAATCGTTTCGGGACGTACGAGTTGCGCGACCGGCCGTCGGGGCCGATTGATTACGGCGTGATGTTCAAAATTTAGCAACATCGACGATGTTACTCATTTACGAAGGAATCCTTACGCTACCCCTTTTTTGCACAACTTGATTGCCGACATCAGAATCGACATGGTTATCCGGCTCATGCCACCCCCGTTGCCGATTCGGGCATCATGGCGCCGGCATCGAGTACCTCCTGCGTCAAATCCCCATTCCACGGCAGCAACGCCTCCCCCATCCTCAGCCGTTGTTGCCTTTGGCAAGTCGCGCATGACGCGGCACAGCCAGTCATACGGCTCCAGGCCGTTGTGCTTGGCCGTTTGCACTAGAGAATACACCACGGCGCTGGCGTGCACGCCTGCCGCCGGGTCGGCGAACAGCCATGATTTGCGACTATGGGAATATTTCCATAGCCGCAAAGTCTGGCGTTTATGGAGCGCCTACAACTGTACGACTCGGCAACCCCATCTTACGCGATGTCGAAACGGTCGAGGTTCATCACTTTGGTCCACGCTGCGACAAAATCGCCGACAAACTTTTTCTTAGCATCGGCCGTGGCGTACACCTCGGCGATCGCGCGCAGCTGCGCATTTGAGCCGAAAACCAGGTCGACCCGCGTCGCAGTCCACCGCGGCTCACCTGTCTTGCGGTCACGCCCTTCGAACTGGTCGGTGGCGGCCGACACGGCGTGCCACTGCGTGCCCATGTCGAGCAGGTTGATAAAGAAGTCGTTGCTCAACGTGCCCGGCTGTTTGGTGAAGACGCCGTTCGGCGTCTGGCCGACATTGGCGCCCAGCACCCGCAGACCGCCAACGAGCACGGTCATCTCCGGGCCCGTCAACGTCAGCAGTTGCGCCCGGTCGATCAGCAGTGCCTCTGCCGGTACGCTGTAGCGCGTCTTCTGGTAATTCCGAAAGCCGTCTGCGATTGGTTCGAGCGGAGCGAACGAATGCATGTCGGTCTGCTCCTGCGAGGCATCCATCCTCCCGGGAGCGAAGGGGACGCTGAGCTCGTAACCGGCATGTTTAGCTGCCAGTTCTACACCTGCGTTACCGGCCAGGACGATCAGATCGGCCAGCGACAGCTTTTTACCACCGGACTGCGTGGAATTGAAATCGTTGCGGATACCGTCGAGTACTTTGAGCACCTTGGAGAGTTGCGCTGGCTGATTGACGGCCCAGTCCTTCTGCGGCGACAAGCGAATGCGCGCCCCGTTCGCGCCGCCCCGTTTGTCGGAGCCCCTGAACGTGGACGCGGATGCCCATGCCGTCGCCACCAGCTCGGCAACCGTCAAGCCGGACGCCAGCACCTTGTTTTTGAGGGCCGAGATATCCTGATCATCGACCAGCGCGTGGTCAATGACGGGAATCACGTCCTGCCAGATGAGCTCTTCGGCCGGCACCTCGGGGCCGAGATAGCGAGCGCGTGGCCCCATGTCGCGGTGGGTCAGTTTGAACCAGGCCCGCCCAAAGGCATCCGCAAACTGGTCGGGGTTTTCCAGAAAGCGCCGTGAAATTTTTTCGTAGGCCGGATCCACCCGCAACGACAGGTCGGTCGTCAACATGGTGGGACGGTGACGCTTGGACGGGTCGTGGGCATCCGGGATGAGTCCGTCGCCGCCCTTGGCAATCCACTGCTGCGCGCCGGCAGGGCTCTTCGTCAGTTCCCACTCGAAGCCAAACAGGTTCTCAAAGAAGTTGTTGCTCCACTGCGTTGGCGTGCTGGTCCACGTGACCTCCAGACCGCTGGTGATGGTGTCGCCGCCCTTGCCGGTGCCGAAGCTGTTTTTCCAGCCGAAGCCCTGGGCCTCGATGCCAGCGGCCTCAGGCTCTTGCCCAACGTGCTCCGCTGGCGCCGCGCCGTGGGTTTTCCCGAAGCTGTGCCCACCAGCGATGAGCGCGACCGTCTCTTCGTCGTTCATCGCCATGCGGCCAAACGTGTCGCGAATGTCGATGGCTGCAGCCAGCGGGTCGGGCTTGCCGTCCGGGCCTTCGGGATTGACGTAAATCAAGCCCATCTGCACCGCGGCCAGTGGATTCTCCAGGTCGCGCGTGTGCGTCGCTTCGCTATCGTCGTCCTTCACGAGCACGCCATGGTTCTCTTCAACCCCCGGTGAACCCTTCGAGTAACGCACGTCGCCGCCAAGCCACTTTGTCTCGCGCCCCCAATACACATCATGGTCCGGTTCCCAGACATCTTGGCGACCGCCCGCAAAGCCAAAAGTTTTGAAGCCCATGCTTTCCAAAGCAACGTTACCAGTAAGGATAATCAAGTCTGCCCATGAAATCTTTTCACCGTATTTCTGCTTGACCGGCCACAGCAGGCGGCGCGCCTTGTCTAGGCTCACGTTGTCGGGCCAGCTGTTGAGCGGCGCGAAGCGCTGCTGGCCGCGGCCAGGGCCGCCCCTGCCATCGCCGATGCGATAGGTGCCGGCACTGTGCCACGCCATGCGCACGAACAGCCCGCCGTAATGCCCGAAGTCGGCAGGCCACCAGTCTTGGGAATCTGTCATCAATGCGGTCAAATCTGTTTTCACCGCCGCCAGATCGAGGCTCTTGAACGCCTTGGCGTAGTCGAATTGCTGGCCCATCGGGTCGGACTTGGAAGAATGCTGGTGCAGCAGATCCAGGCGCAATTGCTGCGGCCACCAGTCACGGTTCGTCGTTCCAACGCCCGCGGCTGCACTGAACGGGCACTTCACTTCGGTCTTTTCGGTACTCATGTCAGACTCCTATTTTTCACAATGAATTGGTTAAAGTAAAAGCTGGGAAAATCATGTTGAGTGCATCCTCGATCCCGGCCGCCATCGATGACACAGACAACTGAGTATACACAGGGACACGCGATTACGAAAATTCATCGCACTAATCGAATCGATTGTCAATTCCTATTTTTATGGGATTTGTGAAGGGGAAACGCGTGATAGACGTCAATCTTTGCACATTTCTTGAAGTTGACAGGCAACATCAAAAATAGCCTGTGAACCACTATATAATTTGAAAATACGCTGTCAATGGTAAGAACAGAGGGAGTGCGACCAAAATAGGCATGGCTTGTCAGTATCCCATGATAAATAATTTTCCCCATGAGCGCTGCGCTCACGTGATATGGGCGGCAGGACCCATGCAAAACCTGCCTCAAGCGTCTGATGGAAGTTGCGGATGACGCCGGCGGCCGGCTGTCGGTGACCTGGCCGTTCCCTCCAAGCTGCGCAACGACCTGCGCAGGCCTGCGATGGAGGAACTCGGCAGGCGGTTAATTCGAGTTGAAAGCACCGTTAACAGGCTGTTGAAAAATCATTCCTCGGTAGGAAATTTTTCAAAACACACTCAAGAAATACGTGAGATTTGAGCTGAAAAGCATATTTTGCTAAAAAATTAGGCAGCCCAATCTCATTTTCTAAGTATTTTTCGTCGCTCAGTGGGAAGAGATTTCTTTTTTCAACAGCCTGTTAAGCTACATTATCGTAATTCTTTATGTACGCATTTCGCCTTTGCCATCCGCAGTGACTCATTAACAATTGATTGGAAATTTATGAAAATGCAGGACCTCAGCGGAAAAATTGCCGTCATCACCGGCGCATCGAGCGGCATAGGGCAGGCAGCCGCCCGTTTGCTGGCGGAAGAAGGAGTCCACGTCGTGCTTGCAGCGCGGCGACGTGACCTACTTGATGCGCTGGCGCAGGAGCTTGGTGCTTCGGCAACCATCGTGCAGACCGATGTTACCGACGGCAGCCAGGTGCAGGCGCTGTTCGAGCTGGTGCGGGAACGCTTTGGCGGACTGGATCTACTGTTCAACAATGCCGGCCTGGGCATCAGCGCACCTTTCGCAGACAGCACGCGGGACCAATGGAAGACAATGATCGATGTGAACCTGTACGGGGTGTTCAACTGCACGCATGCGGCCATTGCGCTCATGCGCGGACGCCCAGGCGCGATGATCTCGTCTGTCTCCAGTGTGGGCGGGCGGTATGGCGTTGAGAACTGGTCCGTTTACAGTGCCACCAAATATGCTGTTGTAGGCTTTCATGACGCCTTACGTAAGGAACTGGGACCAGACGGAATTCGCGTATCGGTGATCGAACCTGGAGCCGTCTGGACCGAGTTTGGCCATAACGTCAGTGTCACGCTCAATGAGCGGCGTGAGAAGCTCAATGCCCTGAGCGCTCAGGACGTTGCTCAAGCACTCGTCTATGCGTTCGCGCAGCCGGCCAACGTACTTATAGAAGAAATCTTGATGCGGCCAGTCCTTCAACTCGCCCCTTAACGCATTAATTGCGCGTTTCTTTCTCCGCGGCCCTTGTTGCTAGTAATGGCTGCTATGGATCGATTGCTGTCACCCAGGATTGTCGGTCGTTTTGGGAAGAACACAGGATTCGGAAAAAATCGGGCGCTAAGGTAACTGTCAAGTTCCGTTCGGTCATAAACCCGTTTGGCAAATAAATCGGGCTTTTTCTGCTACCACTCTTTGAGCGCTTGTATCGGCGTGTTGCCATCGATGGCGCGTTGCGGAATATGGTGGTTGTACAGCTTCCAGTAATTCTGTAGCGTGGCTTCAAGTTGTTCGGCCGCGCTGGCGAAATGAGTCTGTCTGATCAACTCGCTGATGCGGCCATTGAAACGCTCGACCATGCCGTTTGTTTGTGGATGCCGGGGCGGCGCCTGGTGCTCCACGGCGATGCTGGCACAGGCAAGATCGAAGGCAGGCTTGCCGGTCGGCTTCTTGTTTTTGGACGTGAATCGGTCGGTAAATTGCGATCCGTTGTCAGTGAGTATCTTGGTGATCTTGACGGGCGAGGCAAGCTTGAGCCGGCGCAGGAAATCGACGCTGCTCACGTCGGTCATGTCGGCGTAAGTATGCAGAAATACCCAGCGGGTGGCGCGGTCGATAGCGACGAATAAATAACGACGCGACGATTCGTCGGCCATCTGCGGCAAGTACTTGATGTCGATGTGAATGAAGCCCGGCACGTAGCTCTTGAAAGTCTTTTTCGGTGGCGCCGTTTCTCCCTCTGCTTTCGGGATGACATCGGCCAATTTCGACATGTCGTGGCGTTTCAACAGGCGCGCCACGCCCGAGCGCGACACCTCGGAATTGATATATTGTTTGGTGATGTACAGCAAGTCGTCGAGCGGCAGGTACAGCTTCCAAACTGACGCTATCTTACGTCGCCTGTGGAAGACGAAATTTCAGGGGAAGCTCAATTCGCAGTTATCTCTGGTTTGAGTGGCCGTCAGTCGCAGTTAATTCCGGTCGAAAAAGCCACTGAATGCAGGTCGAAGCGTTTTTGGATGCAGGTCGTTGATATGGCTTCTCGAACGCGCAGGGCACTCATTGCGTTTCGAGATCCTTCGCCGATCCGCTCGGATCATTTTCCTTGGGGACTATCCAACTCCGGCACACCGCTGTTGCGGTCGGCATAGGCAGCCTGGAAGCTGGGCCGGAGCTGCCAGCGCCGCCAGAACGCATCCAGATGCTCGAAGCGCTCGTCCAACGGGATTGCGTTGACCGGAAACTTGGAAAAGGCGATCGCGGTTGCGAGCGTGATGTCTGAGAAGGTAGGCTCGTCCCCGCCGAGGAGCCAGTCGCGTCCGTCCGACAGATGCCGGTTGACCAGAGCCGAATGCACCAGTGCCTCCTTTCGGCAATGCTCGCCCCAGGCGTGATTGGTGGTCAGCTCAAGCTTCGGGCCGAGCCCGTTATGCAGGACATGGAACGCCGTGACGATGCGATAGTGGATATGCACCCAAATGCGGTTGTCCCACATGTTGTCGAGACCCTGCTGCAGCGGGTTCTCACCCATGATCTTGCGCCCCGGGTAGGCTTGGTCGAGATACCGGACGATAGCGGCGGTCTCGGAAATAAAGCTGCCGTCGGCCAGTTCAAGAGTGGGTGTCTCGCCCCACGGATTCATCTTCAGGTGCGGCCATTGCCGCTGTTCACCGCCCGGCGACATATCGTAGATGCGTTCCTCGAACTGATCGGCAATGCCCTTTTCGTGCATGAACAGGCGCAGGCGCTGCGGGTTGGGAAACGCCGAAGGCGAGGTGAAAAGGCGCAGTTTGCTTGTCATGAAGGTGTTCCCCTATGGTTGGAGCAGATAGTGTGGCGAGCCTCGGCGAAGCACCCCGGTTGGCTTGCAATCGGTCTTTTGCGCAAGCAATGGCCGTAGTATATTAACTTGGTTGCCGCCGATAAATGGGGTTAAAATCAATTCATTTATTACATTTGAGAACAAGCGATGGCGGGTGTTGATTCGATGCAGCTCGGAAGCATCGAGCAATTTTGCAAAGCAGCAGAGTTGGGCAGTTTCACTGCGGCAGCCGAGGTCTTCGGCGTCACACCGGCGGCCGTCAGCAGATCCATCGGCAGGCTCGAACAACGCCTGGGAGTGCGCCTGTTCTCCCGCACAACTCGCAGCGTCAAGGTCACAAACGAAGGGGAGCTTTTTTGGAAGGAGTGCCAGTTGGCTCTGGGCCAGATCGCCGAAGCCGAACGCGCCATCACCGGCGGGCAAACAGTGCCCAGCGGGCTGCTGCGTATCAGTGTCAGTACCGCCTACGGAACGCATCGATTGCTACCCCTGATGCCCAAATTCACCGAGGCGTACCCGCAGATCGAAATAGAGCTGAGCATCTCGGACCGGATCGTCGATTTTGTCGAGGAAGGATTCGATCTTGCCATACGGGTAGGCATTCAGCGAGACTCGCGGCTGGTTGCATACAAGCTCGAGGACGCGTTTTTGGGCGTCTTCGGCACACCGGAATATCTGATGAAAAAGGGCACGCCACTTTCACTTGACGACCTTCAGGCTCACGATTGCATTCAGTACGTATCACCGAATACCGGGCGTCCGATGTCATGGTTGTTCAAGAGCAAAAAAGGGGGAGAGATCGATCATCCGATTCAGAGCCGGATGCGCATACTCAACGATGCGCTCGGTTGCGTCGCATGGCTCAATGCCGGGGGCGGCCTATACCAGACCTACCACTTCGCGGCCGCCGGCGCCGTGAAGCGTGGAGACCTCGTGGAAGTTCTTCACGATCTTGCCGGGCGCTCCCGGCCGTTCTCCATTTTATATCCACAGAACCGGCATCTATCGGCGAAGGTACGCGCATTGATTGATTTCTTGCGGTCTACCTTGAGTGTACAGCCAGCTCAATAGTCGGAAATCCTGGGACTGTACGCTCGTGCTCACGAAACGCCCCCGATGACCTCGTCAAAAACGTCATGATCATCCTTGCCGATAAACACAATGGGGGGTGTTGATCCGTGAGGGCCATTGTCAAAACGGTTTTCACTTTGCCATGGTCGATGACGGCACCGAGGCGATTGTCTTGATTACCTTGAAACCAATGGCCACGCCTGGCCAGATCAGATCCCCCTTTACCTTGCCAAGTGCGAACGAAAACGCAGTCGCAATAAGCGCACTCAGCTTTTAAGTCAGGCCTCGCAGTCCTGTTGGAAACCGGCCGTTTTCCAACACCCATTAAAGTAATTCGACTATACTGTTGAAAAATTAGCCTTTAAACAAAATCACATGTCAATTTATATTGACTACATTTTTCAACATGTAAACGGAGCGGATCATGGCAGTTTTTGGATACGGGCGTGTTTCGACAGCGGAGCAGACCACAGACAACCAACGGCTTGAAATTGAGCGCGCAGGATACGCGGTTGAATACTGGTATGCCGACACGGTGAGCGGCAAGGCCCACGCCGCCCAGCGCAAGCAGTTCAGTGTCCTGCTGGGCAAGTTGCGGGCATTGGATACGGTCGTTGTGTCCAAGCTCGATCGACTCGGACGTGATGCGCCGGATGTGCTGTCGACGATCAAGTCACTGGCCGCGCTCGGCGTCGAGGTCGTTGTTCTCCAGCTCGGCAAACTCGATCTGGCATCCACTCCAGGTAAGTTGATGCTGGCCATGTTGGCGGCGATAGCGCAGATGGAGCGCGATCTCATCGTTGAGCGAACACAGGCGGGGTTGGCTCGCGCCAAGGCCGAGGGGAAGGTACTCGGCAGGCCGGCCAAAACAACGCCAGAGCAGCGCAAAGCGATGATAGCTGCCTACCAGAAGAAGACAAGCGTCAGCGCCCTGGCGCGACAGTACAAAATTTCTCGGGCGACAGTGCTCACCGTCGTCAAATGATCACCGGCGCAGCTGCCCGGAAAATCTTAGCGATTTTTTTAGTTTCATGAACTGCCTCCAGTACTCGCCTCCTAACTAAACTATAGAGAACTATAAAAAACTATAATCGACTATAATTTAGACTGTTCAGACACGTTTTGAAAGCTATCATGAGCAGCACGCCCATCTTTCACCGCACTATCCTGGCAGAAAACATTGCAAAACGCACGCTGTCACCCAAGGGGGCGTCGGGCGTCTTTATCTCGGCGCCGCGTCGTACTGGAAAAAGCACGCTGATCAACGAAGACATCATCCCTTTTTTGAAAAGTCAGGGCGCAGAGGTCATCTACGTCGATCTCTGGAGCGATCGTAGCCGCGACCCCGGCGATTTGATTTCGGAAGCGGTCCGCGATCATCTGCAAAAAAGGGAAGGAACCCTGTTGCAATGGGCTCGTCGCGGCGGCCTGGACAAAGTCAACGTCGCTGGAATTCAGCTCGACATAGGGAAAGTTGGCATCGGATCTGGCAAGACCATTGCCAAGGCGCTAGCTGAACTATCGGATGCGACCAAGGCGATGATTGTGCTGGTCATCGATGAGGCACAACACGCGATCACCACGGATGCCGGCGCCTCCGCACTGTTCGCTCTCAAGGCAGCGCGCGACCAGCTCAACGGCTCAAATCATTACGGATTCCGGCTCATTGCGACAGGATCCAACAGGGACAAACTGAGTTTGCTCGTACAAGGAAAAGACCAGGCATTTCTTAGCGCCGTGTTGCTCGATCTTGAGCCCCTGGGCGACGACTACCTTGCATGGGAACTTGATCAATATGACGGTGAGGTAAAACCATCCTTGGATGTGCTGCGCGCCGCATTCATCGCCGCTGGCCACAAGCCAGAATCCCTGCGTAAGGCCCTCGATGACCTGGCGTTTCGTTTTGACGTAACGGCAGAGAATGTCGATACCGTGTTTCAGGAAGTGCTTAACAAGATCATGGTGGACGCAAAACAAGGCTTCATGCGCGAAGTGAATGGGCTGCCCCCGTTGCAGGCAGCCGTGCTGACTGTGATGGCGATCACCGGTCATGATTTCGCACCGTTCCGAACGAATACTTACGAGATGTACAAGGACGCCTGCGCAAGATTAACAAACGCAGCGGTAACGATCGAGGATTCTTCCATCCAGTACGCGCTCGAAGCCTTGCGCACCAAGTCATTGGTATGGAAAAGTTCGCGCGGCGTCTACGCCATTGAAGACTCCCAACACGCCACTTGGCTCAAAGAAGAATAATTGCTCAAGTGACTTCCCAAGGAAGAAAAATTTGATAACGATATGATGTTGCGGAGTTGCGGATAGTCTGGACGTGGCCCGAACTTCGCGCCGCGCGCCTTGGCCGCCACGCGGCCGCTTCTGGTGCGGTCGATGATCAGGATACGCTCGAATTCAGCGATGCGGCGAACACGGTCAACACCATGTGCCCAGCTGGCGGCTGCGTATCGGCCCACGGCTCGGCCAGGCTTTCTCATGCATACTCTGCTTTCAAGTAGCGTACTTCCACGCGCGCTGCTATCGCTGGTCATAACGAATATGGAATAAAGCATCAGCATGTTGGCAATTCAAAACATCAACCTGATCTCCCTGCTTGACACGCTGGTGAGCCTGAGCACCGCCTTTGTGCTGGGTGGACTGATCGGTTTCGAACGGCAGTACCGGCAGCGCACCGCAGGTCTGCGCACCAATGTCCTGGTGGCGGTCGGTGCCGCCGTGTTCGTGGACATGGCCAACCGGTTGGGTGGCGCTGAAGGCGCTGTGCATGTGATGGCCTATGTCGTGTCCGGCATCGGTTTTCTTGGCGCGGGCGTCATCATGCGCGAAGAAGGCAATGTGCGCGGCATCAACACGGCCGCGACGCTGTGGGGTTCGGCGGCCGTTGGCGCCGCTGCCGGTGCGGACTTGATACTCGAAGCGGTGATCGCCACGCTGTTTGTGCTGGCTGCCAATACCTTGCTGCGCCCGATCGTGAATGCGATCAACCGCAAGCCGCTCGATCTGGCCTCGGTCGAAGTGACCAATACCGTCTATGTCATCGCCGACCGCAGCCATCAGAAAGCGGTGATGACGCTGCTGGAACAGGAACTCGAGCGCAGCAACTATCCGACCCGCGACCTCGATCTTCACGCCTTCGGACATGACGAGGTGGAGATCGAAGCGACGCTGGCCGCGACCTCGGTGGATGGCGACGAACTCGATGCACTGACGCAGCGATTGGCAGCGTTGCCGGCGGTTCGGCAGGCGTTCTGGAGTCCGAGTACGACCGAGTGAAGTCAGCTGCATATCAAACCAACGTCAGGCATGACAATAAGACAAGCTACTCCTGTTATCATCAAAAAATGGTCCATCAAGGCCTCGCCAGCGGCGAGAACAGCCGTCAACGCGAGCCCCTATGACTCCGAAACCATGTCACCGTGATGCCCTACCCAATCATGGACCAGGCGGCAGGTATTCCGGGGGACGATTAGCTAATTTCACCAAAGCATAGCTCCATGATAAAAATGAAAATCGTTGTCACAAAAGTGTTTCTATCATGCATCGGTTTAACTATCTATACGGCAGCGCAGGCTGTGGATGTGTCAGAAGCAGTATCTGAAAATTTAAAAAAAATAGATTTTAAAATTACACCGTCTTATTATCAATCATCCGATAGAAATGATGCCACCGATATTAACCTCCGTGTCAGTCGCGGTGAACATACTGGATGGATTGGGCGGTATGGCAATTCGAATGGTTTTGTTCAGGATCGGATTGGTTACAGCAACAACCACGACTTTGGTCTTGTTCGTTTGGTTTCTTCAGTAGAGTATGGCGGTGGGGGATACGCAGGCGTTTCCGCATCAACAGAAATCGGAGGCGATACTTTTGCGATTCTTGGAATTGACAGAACTAATTTACGTCCTTTTTATAATCTCGGTTTCGATCCTAGCGATGCAATTGATTTAGGCATCGGTACGCGTGCTCTTTCCAATATAGAAATTTCATTGCTGCATATTCGGGAAAATCGCTTGGATACTCAAAGAAAAGCAACGCATTTCGTATGGCGCTATAAACCGTCCGATCTGCAACGGATTACAATTGACACCTCGTATAAAAGTGGGTTTTCTGATGACGGATTTTTCGTCAGAGGCTATGCCATTTCAGTCACCTATGACTATGACCAATACTTTGTTCGACTGGCACGCGATCAATATGTTAATTTCAGTGCAAATAATTTAAATCGGCTTTCTCTTGGCGTACGTTTTTAGTTAAATAATTAACGAAAATTTTCTGAAGATAAATTCATGGAGCCAGCAGCAAGTCTGATCGCATCTATCTTCTTCGCATAATTTTATCAATTTAGGGCAGTATTTTACATTATCAGCATAATGTCTGATTTATGGTTGAGGTCAGGCATCTTGAGGGAGCTATCTACGCCATGACGACATAGTTTTCCGTACACTTTATAGGCCTTTGCGAGTAAGCTTTCGATGTCATCTGCTGATCTGTCGGGAAACACTTGTTTCACGACAGGCGGCAACCGGCCAGGAGCGGACGGTCGCAAGCGAACAATAATCAGGTTCAATATGGATGAATTGCCAAGCGCAGGAACAGCCCACAACGACGCAGTACGAAAAAAAATCGACGCCGCTGTCGCTGCTAGAAACTTGGGGTGCGTTTCAAACAACACTCGTTGGGATGAGCTAATCAATCATTTCCGTAGTCTGACGGGATGGCGTCCGTCTTACCGATCCAAATAAGTAACAGGGTATATCTCTGGATGGGACGTTGAGTGGTTTTACCATTTGCCCTTTCCGTTCGCGTCAGTCGAGTGGTTTGATATCGGCTTGTGGGAGGGCGTTCCCGCAAAAGGCAGACTGCTTGCGCCTACAACGATCGACCATACGGACGAAATTTCGAAGGTCGTCGAACAGATCGGTTTCGAATTTGAAGTGCGCGGCGACGTTCTTAGAATTTGGGGATACATGCCTAAATCTTACGAGGATTTTCCGCCTCCCTGAATCGATTGGCGAAGGTCTGCTGTGGGGGCGTTTGCTGACACTCCGGCAAATTTGGCGCCTGGTGAGCACAAGTGTTGGGCCATCGCTGTCAAACTCTGCCTAAAAACCCTTAGCGTACTATTTTTTCCGAATTCTGTGGGCTCCCCTACAGGGTGCGAAGTTTGATGCGTATGGCGGCCTTGAAGCCCGTCTGGAAGCGCAAATTCGTTCACACGACAGACAGCAAGAACGACTTGCCGATCGCCGCCAATGTGCTCAATCGGCAGTTCAATCCGACCGCGCCGAATCTGGCTTACGTCAGCGACATCACTTACATCCGTACCGGCGCGGGGTGGTTGTACCTCGCCACCGTGCTGGACCTGTATGCACGCAAGGTGGTCGGCTGGGCCATGGCACCGAGCATGCCCGCTAAACTGGTCTGCGATGCGTTGAGCATGGCCATACAGCGGCGGCCGGCGCCAGGTCTGATCGTCCATTCGGACCGAGGCAGCCAATATACAAGCGAGCTTTACCAGGATCTTCTGTCGCAAAACGGCTTCGTCTGCAGCATGAGTCGTAAGGGAAATTGTTGGGATAATGCCGTGGCGGAACGTTTCTTCTTGAATCTCAAGATGGAGCGCGTCTGGCAGCGCCAATATGCCAATTACGCCGAGGCCAAGGCTGACATCACCGACTACATCGTCGGCTTCTATAACTGCAAGCGCATCAATTCAGCATTGGGCAATCTGTCGCCCTCCGTCTACGAACGGAAAATGGCAGCACGTGAACCTATCGTTGTGTCCGAAATTACTTGACCACAGCAACATGCATGTTCAATGGCCGCAATGGGGCGTTACCTATCGTTCGGTGACGCGAAAATACTTTGATTCCAAAGCTGTTTTCGCCTGTTACTCATTTACGTAGGAATCCTTACGGTCCCCCAATATGGTCGAACGGATCTGGTCGAAAGTGGTGGTGGCGATACGCGGCCTACGGACCTCGGTAAAAAGGAAGAAATCTGCGTATATCTTACATGCATTTCTAACGTTATAAAACGAGCTTTCGTTATATTTAAATTGCGCAATAATGGATAACTGCTATTTTTTTGCTATAACAATGCAAGAACGTGATTGGAAATCGGTTTCGGCCGATTGACAGCCCGAAAGGCTACTGAAAATGCCGGCTGCGACCCAGACAGCAAGTGATTGATTTATAAGGGGATTACTGGAGCGACCCCGCTGAAACCCGCATGGATACTAGGGGTGCCTATCGTCGTATATTGCAAGGGAATCAAAAGGACCCCTCATCGCAGCGACGTCTTGACCATCCACCCAGACGCTGCCCGCGCTCGGATCAACTAGGCGATTGATCAGACGGACCAGGGTTGATTTACCCGAACCGGAGAGCCCCATCAGCACAAAAATTTCGCCCTCTTTCACCTCGAATGAAACATCCTGGACACCGACGATTTGCCCTGTTTCAGCAAAAATCTTGTCCTTTGAGTATCCTTTTTTAAGCATACTCAAAGCCGCCCCTGGATTATTCCCAAAGACCTTGTATAGGTGGTCAACCACCACTTTTCCTGATTTCATCAACTGTCTCCTGATTGATCTAAGTCCCAAATATACCGATGCTTATAAAACAATTTCTGTAAAACAAGAAATGCGACTTCAAGACAGCGATTTTCAAGTTGAATCGGGCACTTTATTGCCAGATTTACGGCATCCAAGTGGGATGCCTCGCACGCTGGACGTATTCACCGATTTCCGCGACCCGATGTTGATCAGCATCGGCATGGTTGCCGATTTTGGCGAGGAATTTTATGCGGAAGTGCCCTTTACCGCCGCCGCGTGCAGTGCCTTTGTGCGGGAAGCGGTCATTCCGCTGTTGAACCAGTATCCACATGCCTACTGTCCGGTTACAGAACTTGGTATGCGCATCACGGCATGGATGAAAATCGTCAAGCGCAACAGTGAAGGCGTTGAAATTTGCATCGACTATCAAACCGATTGGGATTTGTTCGCCGACGCGTTAGACAATCGCGTGCCGCCATGGTGCAAGCCGCGCCATGGCGGACGCAATATTAACGAGTTGCTGCGTTACGCGTATCACAAGAAAAATGGTTTGCCAGAACACCACGCGCTCTACGACGCGCAGGCCGCACGCTACGCATTTCGTGAGCGCCCGCCTGTCACGATATAAGAGAAGTCATGCTGATCTCTTTAGACACCGAATTCACGGGACTCAGCCCAATTTTGAACCAGGAATAGCTGCGTCTATCGCCCATCTCAAACCAGAGATGTAAGAAGGCTAAAAACCAGCCCCTATTTGTCGCGACCTGCGTTTGAAAACGGTCCGACCTGCATTCAGCGGTTTTTTCGACCAGAATTAGCTGCGGCCAGCGTCCACCTCAAACCAGAGATAACTGCGAATGAACCTGCAATCAGCCGCGCCGACCTGTATTCCATCGCAGCGAACCAGCAAAAATTGCGACTGCGGCGCGGCCATAAACTCGTTGGTAGAACCAGTTCCTGGACGAGTTTCTTGGATTGAGTTCTTGGACGTTGCGTGCCGGGCATGGCAATCAGCGTGCACTGGCGGCTACCACGTCCAAGAAACCTCCGGTTTTTGCACTTTATCAAGCATGGCGCAGAATGTGTTCAGCAATCAGCTTGATCCGAAGCGATGGCTCATCGTAGTCGAGATCAGTTGCCGTAAAGCGGGAGCTTCCTTGCACCTGTGGTCCATTCAGCAATTTTCTCCGGGTGGGCTTTAAGATAGCGGCTAATCGCGCCATCGTAATCCGAACTCGCGTTGGCCTCAGCCATAATCGTCTGCAGGTCGGACAGCGGCAGCTTGTAGTGTTCAAGGAAATCCGCTGCGCGCGGGAAATCTTTGCGGAAACCTTTGCGAGAAAGCGCGTGTACGCCTTCGGCCCCACCCAACGAGGCCTTTGGATCCTCCAGATACCGTAGCTTCCATTTTCCGAACATCCAGTGAGGGGTCCAGCCCGTGACGACGATCCAGTCATTTTTTCGCATAGCGTGATCAAGTGCGATGGTCATCGCGGCCGCACTGCTGGGGACTAGCTTATAGTCCGCCAAATTGTAGTTTTTGATCGTTTCCTCGGACTTGCGCATCAGGCCAGTGCCGGCGTCGATACCCTGAATTTTTTCATTAAGCTTGCGCCGTACTTCGGGCTTCGCCAGGTCGGCGATGGTTCTGACTTCGTTCAAAGGAACATAGTCGGGTACGACCCAGCCGAGACGGCCCTCGTAGATGACGCCGAGATCATCGACACGGTTTTTGAACTTATCCCAATAGGCTGCTTGGGTATTCGGCAACCAGGCCATCAGCATCGCGTCAAGCTTACCTGTAGCAACGCCTTGGTACTGCAGTCCGAGCGCGACAGCCGACATGTCAACTTTGTAGCCGAGTTGCTGTTCGAGAACTTCCTTGGCCATTTTTGTGACAACCTCAGAGTCGGGCTCGGCAAACCAGCTCAGTCGCAAGGCCGTGCCCTCCGCCGCTTGGACGCCGAATGACATGAGCAGCACGCTAGCCAGCGTCAATCCCTTTAGGGAACCTATAAGTTTGAGTATCATTTCATCATCCTTTAGTTAGAAATTCGAATTTCTTGGGTGCTAGCCGGTGTTAGGCTAGTAACTGAGACCGTGTCGGCGTCACTTCCCATGGCGGGATCCAGTCGCCTGCAACGCGCAAAGCCACCCCAGCGTCCTCCTCGATGAGTCGGCAGACGCTCATTTCGCCAGCACGCTCACCGTAACGCTGCTTCGCTTCTTCGAAGCGCGCGTGTGTCGCACGGGTCAGCTCGCAACGTGTGCCGGTTTCATGCAACAATTCTTCGATCAGACCGAGATCTTTGAGACACAGCGCGAGCGGGAAGGACGGATCGTAGTGGCCAGCAAAGATCGATGGTACGTCATGTTGCATCACGAAACTATCGGCGGCACCGCCCTTCATCGCTTCCCACCAAACTTCGGGTTCCAGGCCAGCGACCTTGGCCGCAACCATGGCTTCTCCGATCGCAGCGGCGTGGATCTTCCAGAGTTGATTGTTGACCAGTTTAGCGACGTAGCCGTTGCCGTAGCGGCCGACCTTACGCACCACACCCATCGCCTCAAGCACGGGACGCGTTTTTTCAATGTGTGAATCATCTCCACCTACAAACAAGATCATGTCACCACGGATTGCTGAATCAACAGAACCAGTAACTGGCGAATCAATCGGAAATCCACCAAGCGCGATGAACTCGTCGGCAAGTTTCCGCATCAGAGAGGGACTGCTGGTGGTCAGATCGATCCAGTGCTTGCCTTTAACATCGGTTTCGAAAAAACCACCCACTCCGCGAACCACTTGCTCAATCTGCACCGGTCCGAAGACCATACTCACCACGACATCGACGCGCTCGATCAATTCGCGCGGGCTGTCTGCCCAAGCCGCTCCGTTAGCCAACAAGGTTTCAGCAGCTTCCCGGCGCAGGTCATACACGACCATCTCGAAACCTCGCTCCTGTATATTTCTGGCGGCTGGGAGTCCCATGGTTCCTAAACCTATAAATCCTACCTTCATAACATCTCACTCCTCTGGTTGACAGGCCAACATATGCCTAGGAATCAATATAGAATGCCGCTTTGTGACAAGCAAACGAATTGTTGTTATGCTGACGATCACGAAACGTGATGATGGGTGCCATGTTGAAATACCTTGATCTGACCTTACTCCAAGCTTTTGCAGCTGTCGTTGACAGCGGTAGCTTTACGCGCGCGGCCCGCTACCTGTGCCGTACTCAGTCCGCCGTGAGCATGCAGTTGCGCAAGCTGGAGGAGTTGATTGGCAAGCAAGTGCTCCAACGAGATAACCGTCACATAAGATTGACTGAAGAAGGCGAGGTGCTACTTGGCTATGCGCGCCGCATGATCCGCCTGAACGATGAGGCCCTTGCTGCGCTCGGTCAACCGTTCGCCGAAGGCCACGTCAGGCTCGGCATGCCAGACGATTACGCGCAATTTTTTTTACCTGCCGTCCTGACGAGCTTTGCCCATGCTTATCCACGTGTGCAACTGGAAGTAATCGGAGCGCTAAGTGGCGAGTTACTCGACAAAATTGAGGCTGGCGACCTCGACGTGGCCCTCATCACGCGACAGTCGAACCGCAGCTGCGGCCAAATATTGCGCAGAGAGCAACTGGTATGGGCCGGCTCACGTCAACATCTGGTGCACGATGAGGCGCCGGTTCCACTGGCTCTGTTTCCAGAGGGATGCGTATTCCGCGAACATGCGCTGGCTGCACTCGACGCCCACGGACGCCCTTGGCGTGTCGCCTACTCCAGCCAGAGCTTTGCTGGAGGAAAGATCGCCGTATCTGGAGGATTGGCTGTGACCGTGATGGCGCAGAGCATGGTACCGGTTGAGTGGCGGACTTTCGGGCTCGAGGAAAATTTTCCCCCGCTGCCCGAGGTCGAAATCGTTTTGCACCGAGCACCAGGCACGCTACCCACTGCGACGGCACTGTTGGAGGAACAGTTGATCAAAAGCGTTCGGACAGAATTCTGTGGAGCAGCCCCTGAAACATCGGACGCAGTCTGCCACTTGCCGTAGACGAGAGCAGTTAAAACCGGAGGCAGCCATTCGAGCAGATTTGGCGATATATTTATTGTCTCGCGAACAATCAGGGAGGCAATGATGCGGATGTGTGGTGGTCAAGTAATTTCGGACACAACAATAGGTTTTTTTTATGCCATTTTTCGCTCGTAGGCGACGGGCGACAGATTTCCCAATACTGAATTGAATCGCTCGGTGTTATAGAAGCCGACAATGTAAGCAGTAATGTCTTTGCTGGCCTCCGCGTGGTTGGCATATTGGCGTTGCCAGACGCGTTCCATCTTGAGATTGAGGAAGAAGCGTTCAGCAACGGCATTGTCCCAGCAGTTTGCACGGCGGCTCATACTGCAAACAAAGCCATGTTCATCGAGAAGGCTCTGGTAAAGCTGGCTGGCATATTGACTACGGTTCTGTCGCGTTAGCAAGGACAGATCGGATTTTTGGCTGGCTCTTGCCCCGGCCTTCAAACTGGACGGATTTGTCCTGCCAAAGCATAAAACTGGTCGGCAAAAGACATCGCATCGGAGTCTTCCATCATGAGCTGTCCTTTGCGGATCATGTGCATGAGTTCGATGCCGGCCAGGACGTTTCGGGCGGACCGAAATGATTTAAAGTTGAGCATCGGCTTGGTCACACGCTTGACGGCACGATGGTCTTGTTCGACGACATTGTTGAGGTATTTGACCTGCCGAACTACCATTGGCGTGTCCATGCCGGCATTGATCTTATCGATCGCCGCTTTGTTGGCACCGCTTTTATCCATCGTGACTTTTTCCGGGATACCGTTGGTCTGCATGGCCTTGTCGAAAAAACGTGTGGCTGCCGCCTTGTCCCGTCTGGCCGTCAAAAGAAAATCGACCGTCTTGCCCTCCTTGTCCACGGCCCGATAGAGATACTTCCAGACCCCTTTTACGCTAATAGACGTTTCGTCCATTCGCCAGCTGCCGCCAACCGGACGCTTGTATTTGCGGAATACTTTTTCCAGCAGCGGCAAGAATCTGATAGCCCAACGATTGATCGAAGAATGGTCGACAACCACACCACGCTCCTCCATCATTTCCTCAAGATGCCGGTAACTCAAGGGGTAGGCCGCGTACCAGCGGATACACACCAGAATCACGTCGATCGGAAATCGCATCCCTTTGGTATCCAGCATCTCGGTTCGCCTTTTTTCAAAGGAAGAAGTCTACTCGAATGCTTTGATGACTGCGCTTAATGCGACAGAATCAGTATGAGAAGGTCGGCGCCGACTGCGCGCGTGAAGGCGTAGATTACCCACGCTATTTATTACGGTTGTGCGAACTC